>JBAXCM010000375.1:0-4897 GCA_037141475.1 Verrucomicrobiota bacterium
TGGTGCGGGCGGTGACCACCGAGATGCCGAGGGTGATGACGAAACAGGCGATGAACGCAAAGCTGGCCAGCCAGAAGTTCTGCGCCATATCACTCGGGAAGCTCAGGCAGCTTGGCAGGTCGCCGAGTTTCTTGCCCATCAGGCTCCACAGATATCCGCCCTTGATGCCGAGGGCGTTGCCGGTCGCCGACGAGAGCGAATGGAATACCGCCGAGGTGCCAATGCCGCCGAGCAGGCCGAAGAAGGCACCGTGGCTGGTGGTGCGTTTCCAGAACATGCCTAACAGGAAAGTGGCGAACAGCGGCGCATTAACGAAGCCGAACACCAGTTGGATGATATCCATAGCATTCGACCAGCGGCTCACCAGATAGGCGCAGGCAATGCTGAGCAAAATGCCCACCACGGTGATGGCGCGGCCCATCCAGGCGTAGTGTTCGTCGCTCTTATTCTTGGCGATGTAGGCCTGATAGAGGTCGTAGGTCCACACCGTGTTGAAGGCGGTGACGTTGCCGGCCATGCCGGACATGAAGGAAGCCAGCAACCCGGTGAGGGCCAGGCCGAGCAAGCCCGGCGGGCAGTATTTTTTCACCAAGGAGAGGATCACGCCGTCGTAGTCATTTTCGACCACGGCTTCTTGGAGTTGGTTTTTGACGCTTGCCTCATCGAGGGTGGCCGCATCCTTGACCAGAGCGGCGACTTTTTCCGGGCTCATCTTCATCCCGGTGGCCTCACTAACACTCGCAAAGGCCGCATCGGCATCCAGCCCCGCAGCCGCTTTCACCGCGGGCAGCGCTTTGGCATATTCCGCGGCGGCCAGTGGCTTGGGCGGCAGACGGTAGCCGTCCTTGGCGGTCAGGGCGAGGCCGGCGGCAATCATGCCCGGCAAAATCACCAGGATCGGGAAAATCATTTTGGGCACGGCGGCGATGAGTGGCGTGCGGCGTGCGGCGCTCATGTTTTTGGCCGCCATCGCCCGTTGCACCACCAGGAAGTTGGTGCACCAGTAGCCGAAGGACAGCACAAACCCCAGCCCGAAGAGCATCGCAAACAGGTCAACGCTCATCGGGTTGCCCTTGGCTCCGCCTAGCAGTGGCTTCCACGCGCTGGTCCACGCGTCCGGCTGGAAATTGTGGGTGTTGAGTTCCAAGGCACCGGGGTTTTGGGCGACAGTGCCTAACAGTCCTTTCAAATGCTCCCAGCCCCCGACGTCTTGCAAGCCAAGATAAACAATCGGCGCGAAGCCCAGCACGATCATGAAAAATTGCAGCACCTCGGTGTAGATGGCAGACGTCAGCCCGCCCTTTAGCACGTAAGCGAGCACGATCGCCGAGCAGATCCACAGGCTCACGTCATAGTTCCAGCCGAGCAACTGATGGAGGAGCTTTGCCAAGGCGTTCATCGAGATGCCTGAGGCAAACATCGTCATCACCGCGAAGGAAATCGAGTTCAGGCAGCGGGTGCGCTCATCGAAGCGAAGTTTGAGGTACTCCGGCACCGAGCGCGCTTTGGAGCCATAGTAAAACGGCATCATGAACACCGCCAGAAAGATCATCGCGGGGATGGCTCCCACCCAATAAAAATGGCAGGTGGCAATCCCGTATTTGGCACCACTGGCGGTCATGCCCACCAATTCCAGCGCACCTAGATTGGCCGATAGGAAGGCCAACCCGGTGACCCACGCCGGAATCGAGCGGCCCGACGTCAGAAAGTCCGCCGATGTCTTCATGTAGCGCTTCAACGCAAAACCAATGCCAAGCACAAACACCACGTAAATCAGCAAAATGGAGTAATCCACAGGGGCCAGATTTACGGCGTTGGCTAACAACAACGCGCAATTTGCAGGTAAGAACGAAGTCATGCGGCGGAGGCTGGGGGGATTTTCGCGACACGTCAATCAAAAGAAGTCAGAATTGACCAACCCAGCTGAATCCAACATGTCGGCACGCCAGCCCGTCATTCTCTTGCATTCCGTGATTCTTCTCACGGCCCTGGCTTGCGAGATACCCCTCTGCGAGACGGTTCGCGCATCTTGTGACCCCTGACACTTTCCCGGTCTAGCCAAGGCGGCGTGGCGGGCTCCATCCATTGCCGGCTCACTGGCCGCCTGCTAGAAACCTTAGGACCGCCTCGCGGCATTCCAGCCCGCAGGTTTGCATCAATAGGTGCGGCCCGTCAATCCAATGACAGACGGCCTCCGGGAAATGCCGCTCAAGCTGCGATTGGGCGTCCCAAGGAATGACCCGGTCCTGCCGCGCCTGCAACAACAACACCGGTAACCCGCCAAGATCAGGGCATTCCTCCTCGCGCAATGCCAACACGACCCGCACCCGCTCGGCCAACGTGGCGGCTGGCGCCCGGTCCGCCGTCGCAGTCAGTGCGGCCAGCAAATCCGGGGATGCATCCTCGCCTGTTAGGAATTGTTTCAGCAGGAACACCGGGGGAGTGAGTGAAAATATCGGCTGAAGCGGCAACCAGCCGATTCCACCCGGTTGGGGGCTGGAGCAAAACCCGCTGACCAGTACCAATGCCTTGACCCGTGGTAGGCCTTTGGCGGCCAGCAGCATCGCCAAGGGTGTGGAAAAAGATTCGGCCAGTAGCACCAGGTCACCCGCTGGCAGGGTGGGGGATAGGCCCTTGGCTAGGGACACATAATCCTGCGCTCCGTGGCTAGGCAGGGCCATCGCAACTGCCTTCATGCCACCCCAATCCATTGCCAGCGCCGGTTCGTAGAGTCGAACCGTGCCATGGAGGCCGGGAAGCATCACCAGAGTTGTATCGGTCCAATTCATCCGTACGCGTGTCGCGGCTACGGATGAGTTCCGCTTGTTCTTGCAGTCCATCCCTTCAGCGCGTGCGTTCTTTACGTTTGCCTGGAATGAAAATCTCCGCCGCTGTGATTCATCGCGGATTTCGGGCTCGACGCGCTGGCTAACACGCGGCAAACTGCCCACACCAAGCCAATCACTGCATGAAAATCCGCTCATTATTCGCCATTTTGTTTGCCTCCGTGTCCACGGCGGTGCCCACCTTTGCCGCTCCAGCCACCACCCATATTTTGCTGCTGGCGGGCCAACCGTCGCACGGTCCGGGTGAGCACGAGCACAATGCCGGCGTCTTGCTGCTTAAAAAATGCCTAGATGCCAGCGGGTTGCCGCTGACCACCACCGTCCATTTGGGAGCCGAGTGGCCCAGCTCCCAGGAACTCGCCCAAGCCGACACTATTCTTTTTTATGCCGACGGCGGTGGCGGTCATTTCATGCTCGCGGCCGACCATCTCGCACAAATCGCCAAAGAAATGCACCGCGGCGCCGGCTTGGTTTGCCTCCACTATGCCGTTGAATTTCCGGCCGACAAAGGAGGCCCCCAGGCGCTCGACTGGATGGGCGGATTCTTTGAGGCCGATTGGAGCGTCAACCCCCATTGGCTCGCCGACTTCAAGGAACTGCCGACCCACCCGGTCAGCCGCGGCGTGAAGCCGTTTGCGACCAACGACGAGTGGTACTTCCACATGCGCTTCGCCGGTGCCGACAAAGGCCAACTCACTCACATGCTCGCCACCGTGCCACCCGAGAGCACCATGGCTCGCAAGGATGGGCCCCACGAAGGAAATCCCACCGTGCGTGCGGAAGTCGCCGAGCATAAGCCGCAGACGACCGCCTGGGCATTTGAGCGCAAAGACGGCGGTCGCGGATTCGGATTCACCGGTGGCCATTTCCACAAGGGTTGGGCCAATGATGACCAACGCAAACTCGTCCTCAACGCGATTCTGTGGACGGCCAAGGCGGAGGTGCCAGCTAACGGCGTGGCCTCTCAAGTGACTGCGGAAGATCTTAAGCTCAACCTCGATCACAAATAGGCCTCCAGCTCCGGCTCAATACGGTTGACTGAGTAGGATGAAGCCCATTTTTTGTGCGGTGATTCTCGTCGCGGGTAACTGTAGCGGTGCCCAGACTAAGACTGAGCTAAAATTCGATAAGGTGGAGCTCGAGGAGTTGGGGTGCCGAGAAATGGACCTCAATATGACAGACAATGAATCGATTGGGTCAGTAGTATCAGAGCAAATCAAGGTGTATTCTTGATTTTTTGGTTAGGGCTGGATTTGGGCAAGACGGTGATTGCCAAGTCGGGTAGTTCGAATTGGCACGTGCTGATTCCAGACCTCTTGTTATGGCGTCTTCCGGGACAGAGGGTGGGGACGGGTGCGGGGGGTGGCAGCCACCGGTTGCCGATCATTTTCCAGATCGTGCCTAGCTTGCCGCTTCTGCCGGACGACCCGGGAAACGCCCTATCTACCTTCTTTCCTGTTAATTGCGCGATTTGCCCCCAGTCAGGGCAGCAGGTCCCTGTAAATCCCGGGTTCACTTCCGGGAATCTCGATGGCCCCGCAGGCCTTTGCATAAAATTCCCGCGGACCCACTCCACCAATGATGGCATAGGCATAGCCGAGTTCGCGCAGCGCTTCCAGCGCCTTGAACAGGAGCGCCTTGCCCAAGCCCATGCCACGGGCCGACTCCGCTACCCCGGTCGGCCCGAAAAACCCACGCTGCGTCGTCTCATAGCAGGCGAAGCCGAGGATTTGCTGATCGCGGGTCGCTATAAAGCAGGTGACTGGTTGGCGGCTGAGTGCCACCTCGATCTCACTGACCCATTTGGCTGAGAAGTGTTCCCTGGCAAAAGCCGCCACGCTGTGTTTTTCAAAGGCGCGGGCTCGCCGAAGCGTCACGCCTGCGGTTGCCACCTCATGGTAGGTATCCGCCGCGTCCGGCAAGTCATACAGGCGAACTAGCATGTCGATCATGCCGCCCATTCAACCTCAGTCCGCCTAGTCCGCAAAGCCCAAAGTGTCCAGTCATCGAACATTGCTCATTCGATGCCCGTCCCTCATGCCCGTCCCTTC
>JBAXCM010000376.1:0-4893 GCA_037141475.1 Verrucomicrobiota bacterium
CATCCAGGCCGCGCTGACCGGCCACTTGGTGCTCTCCACCCTCCACACCAACGATTCCGCGGGTGCCATCACCCGCCTCATCGACATGGGTTGCGAGCCGTTCCTGGTTTCCGCCTCGCTGGAAGGCGTGCTCGCCCAACGCTTGGTGCGCACCATCTGCAAGGAATGCCGCAGCCCCTACGAACCTAACGAATCCATCCTCAACCAGCTTGGCATCTCGCCCCACGAACTCGGCGACAAACAATTTTTCACCGGTTCGGGCTGTGACATTTGCGGGCAATCCGGCTATCGCGGCCGCCGCGGCCTCTACGAATTGCTCAATATCTCTGACCCCATCCGCGACCTCATCACCGGCCGCGCCCCCACCGTCGTCATCAAACAGAAAGCCATGGAGCTGGGCATGAACACCCTCCGTGAAGACGGCCTGCGCAATATCTACCACGGCACCACCACCATTGAAGAAGTGCTCAAATACACCTGAGTTCCGGTGCCAATTGATTTTTCCATTCGCATTCCCCACCGCCCCCTGATTTAATCCCGCCAGTAGCAACCCAACCCCTCACAACCCAACCCCCAGCCATGGCCAATTTTCAGTACTCAGCCCTTGACTCCAAAGGTGAACAAACCACCGGAGTTGTTTCCGCATCCAATGAAGCGGAAGCCATTCAAAAACTTCGCGTCCAAGGCCTTTACCCGACGCAAATCGTCGAAGAAGGCAAAGGCAAAAGCCCTGCCAAGGCCAAGTCGTCGTCGAAGTCCAAGAGCAAGAGTTCATCTGCCAGCAAGGGCGGCGTCGGCGGCCGCATCAAGCCCAAGAGCCTGATGATCTTCACCCGCCAGCTCGCTACCCTCATCGATTCCGGCCTGCCCCTGCTCCGCAGCCTCACCGTGCTGGGTAAACAAGAACCCAACCCCGTCCTGCGCGCCACCCTTGCCGCCCTCGCCGATTCCGTGCAAAGCGGTGCCACCTTCTCCGAGTCGCTCGCCCAGCACCCGAAGATCTATAACAAGCTCTACGTCAATATGGTCAAGGCCGGCGAACTCGGCGGTGTCTTGGAAGTGGTCCTCAACCGCCTCGCAGAGTATCAGGAAAAGGCCCAAAAACTCAAAAACAAGATCGTTTCGGCGATGGTCTATCCGGTGATCGTGATGTTCATCGCGGTGGCCATTCTGGTGTTCCTGATGATCTTCATCGTGCCGAAGTTTGAAACGATGTTCGCTGAAATGGGCAATGCGGAATTGCCCGCCATTTCCAAGATCGTCTTCGGCATATCCAAGTTCTTTATCGATAACCCGTACGGCGTTCCAAACGTCGTCTTCGTGCTCATCCTCTTCGTCATCGGCGTCTTCCTCTTCAACATCTGGGGCCGCACCAAGGGCGGCCGCCTCGCCATCGACTCCCTCAAACTCAAATTGCCGATCTTCGGGGATATCCAGCGCAAAAGCGCCGTGTCACGCTTCTCGCGCACCCTCGGCACCCTCGTCACCTCCGGTGTTCCCATCCTCCAAGCCCTCAACATCACCCGCGACACCGCCGGCAATGTCGTCATCTCCGGTGCGATCGAAAAGGTCCACGAAGCCGTCAAAGAAGGTGAATCCATCGTCACCCCCCTCCAAGCATCCGGCGTCTTCCCCAACATGGTCATTTCCATGGTCGATGTCGGCGAAGAAACCGGACAGCTCCCGGAAATGCTTCTCAAAGTGGCCGACGTCTATGACGACGAAGTCGATAATGCCGTTACCGCCCTGACCTCCATCCTTGAGCCAATCATGATCGTGATTTTGGCCTTGGTCGTCGGCTCGGTGGTCTTCGCATTGTTCCTTCCCCTCATCAAGGTCATCACCACGATGGGCCAAGCGTCCTAAAATGCGCCTGCTACCCGCCGCTGTCTGCCATCCCATTCCAACGTCTCATGCATCAGCAGTCATCAACTCGCCGTCCCCGCCGTGGCTTCACTCTCATTGAGATGCTGGCCACCATCACCATCATCATGATCCTCGCGGGTATGGTGGTGGCAGGGATGGACTACGTCAGAGAGAAGCAGCGGCGCTCCACTGCGGAAATGCAGATCAAGTTACTGGCTCATGCCTGCGAAGAGTTTAAACTCGACTGGGGGTTCTACCCTGGACGCGCCGATAATACTGCCAGCGATGGCAAAAACATGTCGAACGAACTCTTTTCTGACCTGTATTGGGACTCCAACCGCGATGGCTCCGGCCCCCTCCAAGACACCTCACAAAGAATCTATCTCTCCGACCTCGATCCAGAACATAACAAACAAGGCTGGATCGATGGCAGGGGCCAAGCCGCTCGCATCCTCGACCCCTGGAGAAACGAGTACCGCTATCGCAAAGGCACCAGTGCCCAAAACCCCGATTTCGACCTCTGGTCCCCCGGCAAAGACGGCAAGACCAACCCCGACAATCCCAAAGACAAGGTCAATCGGGACGATATCCGCAATAACTGAGCCAGGCCATCCTGCCGTCTCACGTTTCTCACTCTAGCAAACCGCCAAGCGCCCTCGTGGCCATGCCGTACCCTCTCACATGACCGACAAAAAACCTGCCTCTGGCAAAGCCGCCAACTCTCCCTCCGTCTCCCGCGTGCGCCGCATCTCCCAGCCTCGCCCTAGAAAATCCCCCGCCCAATCTGATGTATCGCCTCCAGCAGATGCATTAGAGACGCCCGGGGAGGCCCCCGAGGTACTCGCCGCCGCTCCGCCAGCCGATGGCCATGGCGCGACATCCTCCTCCAGTGACGCAGACAACCTTTCCGCCACCACGCATTCTGCCACTCAAGAAACTAGCCCCGCCCCCCAGCCTCCGTCCGAGCTGCCTCAAGCCGATCTGCCTCTGGCCGTCTCCGGCGACTGGCCGGAACCCGATGCGGCCACCAGCGGCGGCACACCTTCCCATGACGGCAAGCGCAAACGCCGCCGCCGCAAGGGCAAAGGCCAGTCAGCCCAAGCTAACGCCCTCTCCAGTGCCGCCGACCCCAGCCCGCCGCACGAGGACGCCACCGACCCGCTGCCTGTCGCTGCACCCAAGCCCACCCCATTTCCATCCCCGGCTCCTGCCGCTCCACAGCAAGCACGCCAGCCGATATCCCGGACTAAACTCGATCCGGAAGCCCTCACTAGCAAAGCTTGGAAAATTTTCCTCGCCGAGGTAAGTGAGGAAGGCGTCGCACTGATCGGCGACCAAGATGCCCGGGAGTTGGCCCGCCGCTGCTTCCGCCTCGCTGAAATCTTCTTCGAGGAGCAAAGTCGCCGCGTGCCAAACGCCTCTTGAGGCTACAGCACCGGAGAAAAACATTTTCGTCACGACCTCTTGCGCAATGCGCCGGACTTCCTACATTGCGGCGCAGCCTATGAGCCAATCCGACGCCCCCCCATCCCCGCCCGCCGCCTCCAAAGGAACTCTTGGAGTGATTTTTCTCACTGTTTTCTTGGATTTGGTCGGCTTCGGCATCGTCATCCCCATCCTGCCAATCTACGCCCACGACAATGCCGCCAAGGGCTGGGAAATCGGGGCCATCATGGGGGTGTATTCGCTAATGCAATTTGTGTGCTCGCCGGGCTGGGGCCGCTGGAGCGACCGGATTGGCCGACGCAAGCCCATGCTCATCGGCACGCTTGGGGCGACCTTTGCGTACGGGGTGTTCGCGCTGGGTTCGGGAATGCCTGGCCGCTGGGCTCTGGCGGTGTTTTTCCTGTCCCGGATGTTGGCGGGATTTTTCGGGGCCAATCTGGCAGTGGCTCAGGCCGCCATCGCCGACATCACTCCGCCTGAATTGCGCTCGCGGCGCATGGGCCTCATCGGCATGGCTTTCGGGCTTGGCTTTGTCCTCGGCCCGTGGCTCGGCGGCGTCAGTTTAAAACACTTCGGAATCGCCGGTCCGGGCTGGGCCGCCACCCTCTTTTGCGCCTTGAATTTTTTGCTAGCCCTGTTTTTGCTGCCCGAAACCCTGCGAAAAACTAGCGAACACGCCGGCCATCTCCCACGTCTCACCCAGTGGACACGCACCCTCGTCCACCCGCAAATCGGCTTGGCCGTCACCGTGTTTTTCCTCAGCACCTTCGCCTTCGCCTGTTTTGAAACGACCCTCGGCCTCCTCGTCAGCCACAATTTTCACCTCGATTATAAGGGCCGCGACGCCACCACCATCGGCAATTTATTCATGTTTACCGGCTTCATCGGCGTACTCGCCCAAGGCGGCGTCTATCGTCCGCTGCTCAAACACATGGGCGAAGCCGGTCTCATCGCGCTGTGCCTGCTGCTCTACGGTGTGAGCCTCGCCACCCTCCCTTGGGTCACATCTTGGGGCCCGTTGTTCGGCTGGCTCGCCGTGCTCGGCTTTGCCTCCAGCTTGTCACGCCCGCCCATCTTCGGCTTGATCTCGCGCCTCACTCCCGCCAGCGACCAAGGTTCCACCCTCGGCGTCGCCCAAGCGGTTGGCAGTCTCGCACGCATCGTCGGCCCTTTGCTAGCCGGGATATTCTTCATGATGCATCCGGCCTGGCCCTACCTTGCCTGCGCTGCGATGGCGCTGTTCACCTGCGCGGTGGTGGTCCTCAAGCTCATCCCCTCGCTGCGTTTGCACGCCTCAGACAAACGTCTTTGAGGAACTCAAGGACCTATTCGCGTTCATAACGCCGCCGACCCGTAGAGGGATTTCTGGAAGCCAACCAGATTGATCGCGATGACGGTCGCCTCGAAGCCGCGCTGGAACTTTGCGGCGACTACGTGCTCAAAACCGATCACAACGTCGATGGCCCCGAGTTGTGGAAACTCTACATGCACACTGTTGCGTGCAGAAGCGGGCTTCAATGCGCTGAAAGGCTCGCTCGGCTTGCGGCCCAACTTTCGTCAGTTGGAAGGGCGGGTCATCAA
>JBAXCM010000377.1:0-4882 GCA_037141475.1 Verrucomicrobiota bacterium
ACCTTGAACCTGCTTTTCCCTAGCAAATGCCTTGTCTATCCGGCCAAAGGATTCGCAATAGACCCATTTCACCGGTAAATATTGTCTTGTATGCTTGGCTCCCTCGCCGCATCTCTGCTGGCAGAGTCTTTCGGTGAGTAGAGGGGATGTGACTTAGGGGGGCGAGGCCCGATCCATCAACGAGCCATGCCGCTAATCACTCGGGCCTGCAGCCACCCCGGTGCTGATGAACGGTTCACCGAGGGTCCCCGTGTATCATCAGTGCCTTGAATCCCTTTAAAAAACCGCCGTGTGTCCGGGTGATAGCTCGATCACTTGCGCCCGGCAGTCCAGCGGATGGCGTTGGCGAGCAATTTGCGATACTCTGGATTTGAGTAGGCATCAGGGCCATGACCACTTTGGAAGTAAACGACACGTGCCTTGCCATAGGTACGCCACCAGCCAATGACTTTGTCGCTCGTCGGCGCGTCGGTGGAGAGCAGGGGATGGGAGTCGGGCAGGACGTTGAATTTTCCGTAGCTCTCGTCGTGGATGGTAAACTCTGCCGGTATCCCGGCAGTTACAGGGTGTTCGCGATCCACCACTTTCACTTTGAGGTCGATGCCTTCAAGATAGGTGGACGCTGGCTTTTGGGTACCGGCGACGTCGCGTGCTTGCAGATAGTACAAGCCGCCGATGATCTTCTCGTACTCGGGCCAGTCCTGATAGCCCCCGAGGCAGTGGTGCAGCGCCACCAGCCCCTTGCCTGAGGCGATCAGGTTGGTGAAGTCGGCCTTGGCTGTGCCATCAATCTTTTGCCACATGTCATAAAGCACCACCACATCGTAGTCCTTGGCGGCGTCCGGTTTGAAATGAGCCTGGGCCTGTGGGTGCTCCACCAGGGTGAAGACGATGCCGGGGGTCTCCTTGAAAAGTTGCACGAACGGGTCGCGCTCAAAGCCATGACCGCCAGTGACGACCAAGACACGGGTGGGAGAGGCGTCGGTGGTTTGCGCCGAGATGCAGGGGGCGAGCATGCCAGCCATCAACAAGGCCGCAGTTTGTAAAATGGCTAGTGAACTCATATCGCCACTGATTGTGCGCGGTGGCAGCGGATTGTCAACTCGCTAACAAGAGGAAATGAGCAGGAAAATCGCAATCTAACAGAGCCCTGAGAAGCTCCGGCTAATTGCGGCCTCGGAAGGTGAGTTCGGCGATGCCGGACTTATCGAGTTCGCCGAGGCCAGCCTTCACCATGCGCTCGAACTGGGCACGGGTGGCGGTAGCTAGGGGCAGATCGAGGCCGAGTTGCGTGGCGAGTTGGAGGGCGATGCCGCTGTCCTTGGCGGCATGGGCGGCACTGAAGAAACACGCATGGTCGCGGTTCTGCATGTCTTCGCCGTCGGTCACCAGCACTCGTGAGGCGGCACCAGTTTGTGAGAATACCTCACGAACCATAGTTAGATCAAGGCCCAGCGCATCGGCCAGGCCGAGGCCCTCGGCGAGTCCTGCGGTGTTGATGTTCATCACCATGTTAACCAGCGCCTTAACCTTGGCTGCTTCGCCGCACGGGCCGACATAACGCATTTGGTTGCTGAGTTTTTCGAGGATGGGCCGAACGCTCTCGAAGACTTCCGGCCGACCTGCAACCATCAGATAGAGCGACCCCTCCCGTGCCTGGGTGATGCTGCTGGCCATGCAGCCCTCAAGGGTATGGGCACCGAGCGCTGCTGCCGCAGCCTCCACAGCCAGGTGCGTGGCCGGGGACAGAGTGGCGCAGTTAATGAATGTGCGGCCCTGTGCGCCGATCAGCAAGCTGTCGCCGCTGGCGGCGAAGATCCCACGCATGGCTGCATCGTCGGTCACAACGGTGATGACGATATCTGCCGCAGTGGTGACTTCGGCGAGCGTTGCGCTGGCTGTGCTGCCGAGTTCTTGCGCCAGCGCTTCAGCAGAGGCTGAGTTGATGTCGTAAATGGCTGTGATGCGGTAACCGCAATCATGCAGGCGCCGCGCCATGTTGGCGCCCATGCGGCCGACTCCGACAAATCCAATGGTTTCTGACATAAGGGTGTTAACGGGTGGTTGGGGATGCAGTGGTTTATTAGAATGAGAGGGGGAGGGAAGCCACGATGAAATGCTCACCGAGCCCACCTTGATAGACGCGAATTTGAGAGTGCGCAACTCGTGATTCTGGAAAATACATCATCTGGAGGAGTGCATGCAGACCGTTGTCGCCATTCGCGCTGCCAGTCCGCTTGCGGGGGCGAGGGGACAGCCATACGGGCCACTCAGCAACCTTTCCTTCGCCCTTCACACCGCAACACGGGTTGGCCCGCCCAATACTCGGAGTTTGGATGCAACCCATTTTCCCGTGCTTCGGACGGGGCTCCGGCACTTCCAAAGGCTTTCACCGGGAACGCAATTTCCTAGCATGAATCGGCAGTTGAGAATCCGCCGTAACGCGATAGAGTCCGCCCGTGGTTTTTCAACAGCAGTTGGCCCCGTTTTCCTCACGAAATTACCGGTTGTTTTTCGCAGGTCAGATCGTGTCCCTGATGGGCTCCTGGATGACCCAGACGGCGATCGTGTGGCTGGTCTATCAACTCACTAACTCCCCGTTCTGGCTGGGCATGGTCGCCTTCGCGGGCCAATTTCCCGGTCTCTTGATCGGCCCGGTGGCCGGGGTCTGGGTGGACCGCTTGAACCGGCGCCAGCTGCTCATCGCCACCCAGGTTTTGTCCATGCTGCAGTCGCTGGCACTGGCCTGGTTCACCCTTTCGGGAAAAATCAGCGTCACTCACCTCGCCCTGCTCGCCATGGTTCAAGGGGTGATCAATGCTTTTGACATGCCCGCTCGCCAGGCCATGCCGGTGCTGTTGGTGGAGAAGAAGGAACACCTCGCCAATGTCATCGCCATGAACGTGTCAATGTTCCACCTGGCGCGCCTGGTCGGACCCGCAATCGCCGGCTTCGTTATCGCCGGCCTCAATGCTGGGTATTGCTTCTTGCTAGATGGAATAAGCTTTCTGGCCGTGATAGCGGCGTTGGTGGCAATGCGGGTTTGCCAGGAACCGGTGGCCAAAAGTGGTGCTTCGATCTGGCGCGATTTCCGCAGTGGGCTGGATTACGCGCTGGGCTTCGGCCCGATCCGGCGTTTGATTTTATTGGTCGGCAGCACGGCCCTGTTTGGCATGTCATTTGGTGTGCTAACACCGGTGTATGCCCGGGAATATTTTGGTGGCGACGCCCGCACATTGGGGTTGCTCATGGCGTCCTCGGCTGCCGGTTCGGTGATAGCGGCAGTCTATTTGTCCGGCCGCAAGAGTTTGCGCGGGCTGGGACGGGTGATTTATTCCGGCACCACCTTGATGGGACTGTCAATCATCGCATTCGCATTTTCCCGCAACCTGCCGGTGTCCATTGGCTGTCTGGTGCTGGCTGGCGGCGGGTCCATCCTGGTGTTTGCGTCGAGCAACACGTTGCTGCAAAACTTGGTGGACGAGGGCAAACGCGGCCGGGTCATGAGTTTGTTCACCATGGCATTTCTCGGTGGCATGCCTTTGGGGAGCCTGCTCACCGGTACCCTTGCCCATCAACTCGGGACCACCTTTGCCACCTGCGCCAACGGCTCGTCCTGCCTGATGCTGGGTTTGTTATTTTACCGGCAATTGCCCGCCTTCCGAGCCCAGGCGCGACCGGTGCTCGAACGGGCAGGGCTTCTGCCCGGTGTGGATCAATAGCGATACGCTTTTTGCTCGTGCTTCAATAGCATCGGCGCTCATCCCGTGCAACACAACCCAGCTGTTCATCACTGGAGTCCTTGAAATGCCAAAGTTGATGCCAGCCGCACTGCGCTACACCATCAACGGCGTCGCCAGCACCAACTACAACGCCCTGGTGGCCGGCTGTACTAACAATACGCCATCCCTTTCCGGCTCCGGTTCACTTAGTTTTCAAATCAACGACTCGTTCACCCTCAAGCCGGGCGAAACCCGTCTCTTCAGCCCCACCAGCTCGGTCCCGGTGGACGCCGGTGCCTCAATTCCACTTGTTTCTCAATGTCTCGCCCAACGGACGGTACTTCGTCCATGCCGACGGCACGCCGTTTTTCTATCTGGGCGACACTCATTGTCGCTGTTTCTTCACGAGCGGTTTGGAAACCGAACATCGCCGGGGTGGCCTCGAAATTCAAGTATATCGTGGACAAGCGGGTGGCCCAGGGCTTCACGGTTTTTCAATCGGAAGCCATCCACGTTTCTCATGGTGGCAGCCATGAAAATTCCGATGAGGAGGCCCATTGCG
The DNA here is from genome assembly GCA_037141475.1 of Verrucomicrobiota bacterium. GTDB lineage: Bacteria > Verrucomicrobiota > Verrucomicrobiia > Verrucomicrobiales > Akkermansiaceae > Luteolibacter. The sequence continues at coordinate 4,285 of JBAXCM010000377.1, forward strand.
ATCTGCGGGATGGCCTGACCGATGCCGACCTGCCCGGTTTCGCGAACATGGATCGCAAGTTCGCATATCTCGCCGACTGCGGGATGGTTCACGCCCACGCTGGCATTACCTGGGCATTGGAACCGGTTGGAAATGTCAATTCCACCCAAGCCTACATGGCGCACAGGAGGATAAGCGCCTCGACGAGCAGGCCAATCAGCACGCCGAGCGTGTATGCGACAAGGTTTTGCCACGAGAAGACATGCCCAAAGACCAGGTGGCCCAAGGTGGTGTGACGCAGGCTTGCAAGCCAGGGAGCTTGGCAGAGTTTGAGGGCTTCGATCCCGAAAGCGAAACAAAGCGCCCTAAAGCCCACTTCAAGACTGGAGGTCTTGTTGAAAATGGCAGCCATGCCGAAGAATACCATGAGCGACCACAGGACGTCGCCGGGATATTTACCCAACATTATGGGAAAAATCAGTGGGTTTCGCCTTGAGGCCAAACCCAAGGCGAGCGTCCCGACAGTCGCCAACAGATACCACTTCCACTTTCTGTGCCTGGCATTCAGGAGTCTTGTCATGGGGGCGGCCATAGCGCGTGACTTGTCAGGGGCGGGTGG
>JBAXCM010000378.1:0-4876 GCA_037141475.1 Verrucomicrobiota bacterium
ACGGATCCCTGCAAAATCAAGGGCTGCAGCCTCATGATAAGAAACTCGGGCTAACGGAGGAATGGCAATCGACCGGATGCCAAACCGCACAACCTGCACGGCCAGGTCGGCAAGACCATTTTGAATATCCTCTATTTCCAAGAAAACATCCACCATTGGCGTCTTCATCCTTGTCAGCGGCCGATTCAACCGCTTCACTTCGCTTCCCCCAATTTTCCCCACCGTGAAAGCCCACGAAATTTACTCCGCCGTCGATCCCGCCATTGTCACCCAAATGCTCGATTGGTTTCGTGCCAACGACCGCAATGTGTACAAGTCGGCCGTGGCGACCCTTGCCGGCAACCGCAAGCTTCGTCCGGTGTTCGTCCAGAAAAAATCCCTGCCCGAGCAGTACGCATGGATTCATAAGACCATGAAACTCAACGCCTGCGACACCATTGGCGAACACCTGCTCCAGGCCTATCTGATGGCCGGCCAGCAATCATTGCTCGGGATGTTCTGCGATGGTATGGGCATCCCCCACGACGGGAAAGGCTCGGTCGTGGGTGATTTGCCAAAACGCCTCGATCCGGAGCGTTTAACGGAAACCGTCGATCGGCTGCTCGGGCTTTTTGAACCAAAGTTGTTCGCGGTTTACCTGCATTGCTTCAACCTTCAGGTGCCCGGCGGCTGGGCGGACTTATCCGAAAAACTTGCGAGCGATAGCCGCCTCGCGCTCGCCTGAGCGGTCGCATTCCCAATCCGGCCCTTGCACGCAGCCTGTTGCGCTGCAAGTTGCCGACGTTGCAATCCGCCCGTTTTTCAACGTCCCAGCATTTCGCATTTCAGCAATTTCCGTATTCATGCCCAAGGTCCACATCAGAACCTATGGCTGCCAGATGAATGAGCGCGATTCCGAACAGGTCGTGCAAATGTTTATCGAAGGCGGCTACACCGTCACGCCCAACGAGGCCGAGGCCGACGCCATTCTCATCAATACTTGCTCGGTGCGCGATCAGGCAGAACAAAAGGCCCTTGGCAAAATGGGGATGCTTGCAGCCCACCGCCGGACCCGGCCACACGTGGTGTACGGATTCATGGGCTGCATGGCGCAATCCCGCGGCGATGAATTGCTGGCACGCTTTGCCCACCTGGATTTGGTGCTCGGCACCCAAAAATACCACAAGGCGTTTGCCTACGTCGATGCCATCCTGCGCCAGCGACTGGAAGCCCGCATGGACGATCCGGCGCTGGCCCTCATGGGTGGCACGGTCTGCGACATCGCCGAGGAGGATGGCTCGCAAAATACCATCCGCGACCACCAGCCCAAACCACTGCAAGCCACGGCGTTTGTTTCCATCATGCAAGGTTGCAATATGCGCTGCACCTTCTGCATCGTCCCGGATACCCGTGGCAGGGAACGCAGCCGGCCGATCCGTGAAATCGTCGCCGAAGTCCGCCAACTCGCCGCTCAGGGAGTGCGTGAGGTCACACTGTTAGGCCAGATCGTCAATCTTTACGGTCGCAATGAATTTGCACGGGTGGAAGGCAAATCGCCGTTTGTGCAATTGCTCGAGGCGGTGCACGACGTCGAGGGCATCGAGCGGATCCGCTTCACCTCGCCCCATCCCATTGGCTACCGGGAAGATTTGGTGCGCGCCTTCACCTACCTCCCAAAACTCTGCTCGCATATCCATTTCCCGATGCAGAGCGGCTCGGACCGTATCCTCGAGGCCATGCGCAGGCCGTACAAAAGCGCTAAATTCATCGCCATTTGTGAGGCGATGCAAGCGGCCCGCAGTGACCTGGCCATCACGACTGACGTGATTGTTGGTTTTCCCGGTGAGACTGAGGAGGATTTCCAAGCGAGCGTGGACACCGTGGAGCGACTGCAATTCGACAACGCGTTTGTTTTTCGTTACTCGCTGCGGCGCAACACTCCGGCCGCTGATTTGCCCGGACAACTCAGCGAGCCCATCAAAGAACAGCGCAACCAGATTTTGCTGGCAACCGTCAATCGCATCGCCATCGCCAAGCACCAGGCTCTCGTCGGCACCCGCCAGCAGGTACTCTGCGAAGGCCTGTCCAAAAACAACAACGCCCGCTTGAGCGGCCGCACCAGCCAAAACAAGAGTGTCGTCTTCGAGGGCGACGCCTCCCGCCTGACCGGTCAACTGCTAGACTTGCACATCGACCACTCCACTGGCTTCACCCTCTACGGCAGCGTTTGCTGAACACCCAAGCGGCACGCGGCACGTGCCATGCGCCCAGAATATCCGGCGCTGCTATTTTGCAAATTCCTGAGATTTATGGACAAATCCACCCTTGGCTGGCGTACTCCCTCAGTTATGAAACAACTCAGATACCTCCCGCTGGTGGCCTTTGCCGCCCAAATGCTTGTTTCCCCCACCTTCGCCGCCGACGGCAAGGCCGCCAAAGCGAAAGTCAAAGAAGGGGCTCCGGCCGAAGCTCACAATCTGAGCGAATGGCACTTCGGTGAGGTCTTGTTTGGCAGCAAACCCTCTGACGCCGAACTCAAGGGCAAGGTGGTGGTGCTTGAATGCTGGGGCGTGCACTGCCCGCCCTGCATCGCCTCGTTGCCTCATCTGGCAGAACTCGACAAGAAATTCCGGGACAAGGGATTGTGCATCATCGGTGCTGAGAGCCAAAATAGCTCCAAGGAAGCCATCAAACCGCTGTTGGATAACGCCAAGGTCCAATACGCCATCACCGCCGGGGCCAATGGGCCGATCGCCTTCAATACCATCCCCCGCTGCTTTATCTTCGATGGCCAGGGAGCCCTCGTTTACGATGGCTATCCTGCCGGCGCGGGCTTCGAAAAAACTATCAAGGACTCGCTGGCCAAGGTCAAAGCTGGCGGCTCCTCCGAGACTGCGACTGTGGCTTCCGGGCCATTGGTTCCAACGAGAGCTTGGACCAATAGCGATGGCCGCGAGATTCGCGCAGCCGTTACCAAGGTGGATGCCACCAGCGTGACGTTCCTGATGCCCAATTCCAAGGAAGTCGTCTATCCCTTGGACAAACTCTCCGAGGACTCTCGCACCGCACTCACCCTGGCGACCCAGCCCAAAAAGTGAGCGCAGCTGCAAGCGCAAGGCGTAAGGCCTAAACCTCGTCATAAGCGGTCCTGGTGCCGCTCCTTCGGGCAGTGGCTTTTTCAAGCGCCTCTGCGCAATGGATTCCCTCGCCGCAGTTCCGGTAGCGGATGATTTGCTTCATGCCCTTCCGTTTGTCAATGGGTTTGAAATGACCAAACAGGCTACCCGGACATGGCGCTTGACCCGGCGCTTGAGTTAGGGCACGCCTTGGGGGTGAGCGCATTCATCACCGGCACCGACACGGACGTAGGCAAAACCTACGTCACCCGCTTGATTCTGGAATCGTTGCGCCAATCCGGTATCGACGCCGTGGGCTACAAACCCGTGGCTTGCGGCAACCGCGCGGATGCAACCCTCCTCGCCGCCGCCTCCGGCAACCTGTCCCGCGACGAGGTCAACCCTGTGTTTTTAAAACCCGCCTTGGCACCGCTCGTCGCCGGCATCCTAGAAAACCGAAGCATCACCCTCAGCGAATTGGTGAAGGGCTATGATCACCTGGCCGCCCGCCACGCCTCCGTCTTCGTCGAAGGCGTCGGAGGTTGGGAAGTGCCTCTGGCCCCGGGCCTGCGGGTCGCCGATCTTGCTGCGGCCCTTGCCCTGCCCATCATCGTCGTAGCAGCCAACCGCCTCGGCTGTCTCAACCACGTCCTGCTCACCGTCAACGCCATCCGTGCTCGTGGCCTCACCTGCGCGGGGATTATCCTAAACCAGTTAGAGGATGAAATGGACACCGCCATGATCACCAACAAAGGTGTGCTTGCGGAACTCGCGGGGGCTCCACTGTTAGCCCACCTGATCTATGGCCAGGATTTCCTCGAAGCCGACGAACTCCTCCAATTTGTCTGAGGCCGCCACCATCAGCGGATTCTCGGGTCACTGCGGGTGCCATCCTTATCGATAAGGCTGGCGGCATTGGCTTCGAACTTGAGTTTTTCAAGGCCGGGGACAGGCTGACCAGAGATTTTATACTTCGCCAGCATAGCACGGAAAACACGGCGCTCCTGGGGCATGAAACTGCGCCAGTCCACCTCCTGGAGCAAGCCCGTCCCTGCCTCAGTTTGGTCACTGAGCACCTGGGCGGTGCCTTCAAGCGCGGTGAGCATCATCGGTGGCACGGCCTTGCTATCTCTCAATTTTGGCAGGCAAGCCAGCGCTTCGAAGCTCCGTCCATCAAGCATCTGGGCTAACATCAAAGTGACATAAAAGTCGGCGCATTCCTGTTCCTCAAGGAGTTTCAACGTGGCCGAAGCCACTTGAGCGGGTGACTCTGTGGCATGAATCAGCCCGAGATAACAGGTATGGTTTTGCAACTCCGCATTGGACGGCTCAAAACGCCGGAATACCCGGAATATTTTTAGCAAATCCTCCGACCGCCCAGCAGCAGCCAGTGATGCATAGACCGGGCGCAAGTCGCCGTAGAGGGGCAGGGGGCCCCAGCCCAAACGGATGGCTTCCACCCAAGCGTCGGCTGCGGCCTCCATGTCATGGCAATCCATGGCGGTGCGGGCGATTTCAATGAGCCGGTTGCGGGACGTATCGAACGCCGCATGGCTCTCGGCCCGAGTCCAAGCCGCATGGGCGGCGACTGGGTTGGCGCAGAGCATCTAGAATTTCGCACGCGCAATCTCAACCTCAACGAGATCGGCAGACGCGGGCGCCCTGAGCAACGCCGCCTCAATGGCAGGACGCTGCTCCAAGAGCAATAGCGCCCGCAGTCGAGCCAGATAGGCATCCGCGCTGGAAGCCGCCTCCTTCTCCAAAACCCTGGCTGCCATCTC
>JBAXCM010000379.1:0-4874 GCA_037141475.1 Verrucomicrobiota bacterium
GGACTAGGCCGTCCTCGGAGACGATGACTCCGCTGCCGCTACCCTCGCCGAGTTCGATGCACACGGTGGCATTGCGGGCGGCTGGCAAGACCTGGGTGAGCGCGTGTTGGATGGCGTCAAGGTCTTGGCGGTTCTCAGGCGCTTTCTTGTCATTCACATAGGGCCTGGCGGGTTCCGCAGAAGCGGCCCAAGGCAACAGGGCGGTGAGCAAGCAGGGGAGCAAGTGTTTCATCTCGTGGAAAGAGCGGCACACTAGCAGCGTCCCGTCTTTGTGGCAACCCCGCATGCCAGGATTTTGCATCCGCTGTTGCTCAGGTCCGGCGCAAATACCCCGCCACCTGACGACGCTGCGATGCGGGTGGCAGGTCGGCACTGGCAAAGGCAATGATCGCTCCCACGCCTGCCGCGTGTTGGCCGCCGAGGCGCGGTTCAACGGGAAGTTCAGGAAACCGATAGATCGCATGCCGGCGCCGCCAGCCAATGATGCCCACACTCGCGGCGAGTATGCTGGCAATCAACAACCCGGGTATGGCAAGATCCAAAGCCAGCGGACGCCAGCGGGCCCAGCGCTCGGCTAACGAAGAAGAATTTTTTGCGAGTTTGGCAGCTTGAGCCTTCGAGAGCTTGGGGCCATCGGCCTCTTCGCTGATGCCGTGGAGCATGAGTTCCATCCGATAGATCCGCTTCGTCAGCTGGATCGTGAATGCCTCCAACTGGGCTGGAGGGCTGGTTTTTTGGCTGGCTTGGTTGATCGCGCTTTGCAGGGCTTGGCGTTGTTCGGCGGCTGGGATGGACTCTGGGAATGCCGGGCTTGCGTAGAGCACCGTTTGTTGTGGGGCACCCAGAAAATAGAATACCAAGAGGGTTGGGCGTTCTGTCGCGAAGCAGCGCTCGCACAATTCTTCGCCCCGCACCTCGCCAGGAATCTCCTGGTCCTTCGCAAATACGTAAATGTACAGGTCAATCGGCGAATCATCCGCATGCGCCTTGAGCAAGGCAAGTTGCTCGTGCGTCGCCCCTTCATCGAGCAACCCCTGCGGGTCGATCAAAAACCCCTCCGGCCGGGCGTCAAAGTAGGCCGTCAAAAATTTTTCAGGAACGGGCACAATGGGCGACTGTGGTGTGGCGGGATCGGCTGTGGGCGCGCTTCCACCAAGGTCTGGAGGACTTGCCGCTGCGCCCGGTTGCGACTCGCCTTCCGCCGCAGCGCCCAAAATCCGCTCACCAGCCAGCCAGCCGTTGGCCTCCATGGTCTTGCGTTGCGCCTCGCTCCAGTTCGGCAGCGGAGCGCTATTGCGGGCGGCCGCCAAGGAGGCGGCCAGCCATGGTGCCAGCACCAACCACAGCCATGGCTTTATCATCGCTCCACCTCCTCTGGGCCGGATGAACGCGGGCGGGTCGCTGCAGATCTGCTAGGTGGAGGCACCAGCTTGCGGGCGAAATGCTGCGGATTGCGTCCGGCCTGATTGCTGCGTTTGCGCAGGATCCAGGCCAATTGTTCGAGTGCCTTGATCATGCCGTCGCCATAGCGTCCTTCCAGCCAGTGGGAATGGGCGCGTGCAAGGCAATCAAAGGTGTCCGCCTCTTCAAGAAATGGCTCCAGCAGGTAGCCAACGCTCATGCCCGCAGCCTTGCTTTCCGGATCAATCGTCAGCAAAATGCCCGCAGCGTTCGAGGTGCCGGGCGGCAAGTTCGCAAACTTCGCACGGTTGAGAAGCCAAAATCCAAAGCGCCGCAAATGGGCGGCCTCCCCAAGCGACCCAGTGTATATCGCCACAAATACTTGCGGGAAGCTCTTGGTGATTTGCCTCATTGCCGTCTCCACTGGCTCGCGCTCATCATGACGCAGCAAGCCGGCGGTGTCCGCCAGACAGCGCATCCGCATGTCCCGCCTGCCAAATTGCACGTCGGCATCCCCAATCGTGAAGCCACAATGCGGGCAGTCCCCCGCCGCACGGTGGATATTTTGCACGCATCGAGGACATTTCATTACCATCGGCCACCGCCATCCTGCTAAATCCAAGGTAATCCGTCAAAGCGAAAATTCAGGCAATGTGAAATGCCACCAGGGCCACCATGTCAATCAAGATTCCGCCGTGATGATCTCCTCAATGAACCATATCAAAGTTGACTTGTTCCGAAAAAGTCAACAACTTGCGGCAGCGGCAAAATGCGGCAAACGAGCGAGCGCAACCCGTACGAACCAACCCAATTCACATGAACTCACAACGTCTGACTGATTCGCTGGCAGTGATAGCTGCCATGATTGCAACGGCCTTGACCTCTGCTGCGGCAGTGCCGCGTCCGGAACACCCCCGCCCAGACCTGCTGCGCGAAAACTGGCTGACGCTTAACGGCGAGTGGCAATTTGAGATAGACAAGGCGGCCGATGGGGATGCGCGAGGACTGACGTATGGCAAGGATCTTGCGAAGAAGATTATTGTGCCGTTCTGTCCCGAGAGCAAACTCTCCGGCCTCGCTATTCCGACCACCCAGCACATGAAGGACGTCTGGTACCGCCGCAGTTTCGAGTTGCCAGCAGCCATGCAAGGCAAGCGGGTTCGCATTCATTTCGGTGGCGTGGATTACCGGTCGTGGGTCTATGTCAACGGCCAGCTTGCCGGATCTCACGTGGGTGAAAATGTGGATTTCGCCTTGGAGATCACCAAATTTCTTAAAGCTGGATCGAATGAGGTGGTGGTCAAGGTGTTGGATGATCTGTGGAGCGGCCTCCAACCGGGTGGCAAGCAGTCCGGAAGCGATCAGAGCGCGGGCTGCTTCTACACTCGAACCACCGGCATCTGGCAATCGGTGTGGTTAGAGGCGGTTGGCTCCTCTTTTGTTGAGAGCATTGCGGTGGTTGCCGATCCGGAAAATTCGAGGGTCCTTATTGATGCCAAGATCAACGGTGCGGACCCTGATTTGACGTTGAAAGCGGAGGCTTTCATTGATGGGCGATTGGTGGGCACGGACAGTACCAGCGGCCCGTGGCAAAGCCGGTTAGTGGTCAACCTGAAGGAGAAGCGGCTGTGGGTTCCGGGTGTGCCATTTCTCTATGACCTGAAGCTTACGCTGAGCAGTGGCAAGGCTCCGATTGATGAGTTAAAGAGTTATTTCGGGCTGCGTAACATAGCCATCGACGGCCGCAAGATCCTTATTAACGGCAAGCCGGTTTTCCAACGGCTCATTCTTGATCAGGGGTTCTATCCCGATGGGATCTGGACGGCCCCTTCGGACGAGGCGCTCAAGCATGATATCGAGATGTCTATGGCCTGCGGCTACAACGGTGCGCGCCTGCACCAGAAGGTGTTCGAGCCCCGTTTCCTGTACTGGGCGGACAAGCTTGGCTACATGGTGTGGGGCGAGTATCCGAACGCCGGATTTGGCAACCAACATGAGGGCTTCTCAGCGGTAGTTAACGAATGGACTGAGATTTTACTGCGGGACCGAAACCATCCTTCAATCGTCGGGTGGTGTGCCTTCAATGAGAATTTTGAGGGGACCGGCGAATTGCAGCAGATGATTTGGCGAATTACCAAAGCGGTTGATCCGACGCGGCCAGCGCTAGAGGCGAGTGGTTGGACGCATACCTTGCCCAACCCTGAAGTCAGGGACGCGCATGACTATAGTGACAATCCGGTGAATCTGCACAAGCGCTGGATGGACTTTTTCTCAGCGCCGCCGGAAGGGCCGTTTCCGCCAGCCCGTTATTACAACCCTTCATCGTCAAATGCGGATCGCGGTGTGCCGTTCATGATCAGTGAGATCGGCGGCATCGGCTGGGGCGTGCCCGAGGGTGGCTGGAGCTATGGTAACGGACCCAAAACTCCTGAGGAATTCTTTACTCGCTACAAGGGCACCATTGATGCCCTTCTGGACAACCCGAATCTGTTCGGCTTCTGTTACACGCAGTTGACTGATATTGAACAGGAACGCAACGGACTTTTCTATTATGACCGGAAGCCGAAGTTCGATAACAAGAAGCTCTTTCAAATTACGTCGCGAACCGCAGCCTATGAGCGTGGCGAGCCAATGGCCGGCCAGCCATCGGTGAAGGTCATTGACGCAAAATGGAAGGTGCTGGTGGGTGCTGCACAGGATGGAGCTTTGAGCACGCCTTACAAGTATGCCACCGTCAAGCCAGCCGATGGGTGGCTGAAAGAGGGGTTTGATGATGGGAGTTGGAAGAGTGGATTGGCACCGTTTGGCAACGGCAATCAGACTCGCACGGAATGGAAGACTCCGGAGATCTATTTTAGAAAGACCTTTGAATATGACGGCGCGGCCTTGAAGAACGGAGCTGTCGTGATTCGTCATAATGACAACACCGAGGTCTATGTGAATGGAGTGAAGATTCTGGGCGTCACAGGCTCCAGGGGATATTCCTTGTGCTTGGTAACCGAAGAACTAAAAGCGGCATTGAAGAAAGGTCCTAACACCATAGCCGTCCACTCGCATGAGGGTGGGCAAGGGCAATGGGTTGACCTTGCATTGCTGGTGGAATAATGGGACTGTGAAAAGCCCGATTTGCCTAGCCTTCAAGCATCCTAGCAACTCGGGTCGGCGCGCGGGGTCGCGTTCTGTGGCAGCGTCGGCGGCAATGCCAGCACGCTGGCAGCCATCGCCCTGCGCGCCACCCACAGCCGCCAACTCAGCAACAACATCGCTCCGACGCAAACCCCTAACCAACAGTAAAACGCCTGCGGCACAGCCCGCACCAGCGCGTCTGGTAATTCCGCCAAGCTCAGCAACGAGCCCACCGCATAAAACGGCAAACTCAGCGGCGATATCCCCGTCACCCACGCAGCCGTGGTCAGCATGCCGTCTATCGCGCTGAGCACCGCCCCTACCATCAGCGGCACCCCCCCCGCCAG
>JBAXCM010000380.1:0-4854 GCA_037141475.1 Verrucomicrobiota bacterium
CGGCAGTCTTACCTGGAAGGTACCGGACGGTTGGGTTTTAGCGCCGGCAGCGGCTGCGCGCTATGCGACGTTCAGTGTGGCCGGTGCGGATGGAGGGAAGGCTGAATTGGCGATCAGTCATTTTCCTGGGGATGTGGGAGGAGACTTGGCCAACGTCAACCGTTGGCGCCAGCAAATCGGACTGGCAGCGGTTGAGGCCGCTGCGCTGCCTCCGCTGGTTAGCAAGCTCAGCGCGGGGTCTGATAGTTTCTCGGTCATTGATGCCACTGGCGCGGAGGTTCGTCTGGTAGCGGCTTGGACGCGGCACGGGGCAGACACGTGGTTTTTCAAGTTCAGCGGATCGGCGGCTTTGGTCGCAGCTGAGAAGGCCAAGTTCACGGCGTTCATTGAATCGGTCCGCTTCACCAAACCCGAATGAAGACGATTTTTCGCAGATTGTTAGTTCCGCTTGCTTCGTTGCGTCTCACCGTGGTGTGTCTGGCGACGGCTTTGGTGCTGGTGTTGGCCGGGACCTTGGCGCAAGTGAACATCAACCCGGTCGAAGCCCAGCAGCAGTACTTTCAGAGCTGGTTCATTTGGTGGTCTGCGGGGGGCGGTGGATTCAAGATGCCGGTGTTTCCCGGCGGGCACTTTGTCGGAGCGGTGCTGCTGCTCAATTTGATTGCGGCCCACATCCATCGTTTTTCGTGGAGTTGGAGTAAGGCCGGCATTCAGCTCACGCATCTTGGTCTCATTGTCATGTTGGCGGGCGGTCTGGCCACAGACTTATTTTCGGTGTCGAGCCACATGTACCTGAGGCAGGGGGAATCCAAGAACTACTCGGATGACGACATCCGGACGGAGTTTGCGGTGACCGAGCAGACCAGCGGTGCGACCAACCGGGTGATCGCCATCCCTAGCGAAGTGTTGGCGGCCTGCGGCACTACCAGCCATGAGGCGTTGCCATTCAAAGTCGTCGTCAAAGGGTTTTACCCGAATGCGGACCTGCAAATGGTCGGTCAGGAAAATGGTCCCTCCGTCCCCGCCGCCAGCAATGGGGCGGGTGCCCAGATCGGGCTCAAGGCGCTGCCGACGTTCAGCGAGATGAACAAGCGCAACAAGACGAGTGCGGTGGTGGAAATTATTCCTAACAAAGGCGGCAAGTCGTTGGGCACATGGCTGGTGTCAGTGGAAATCGACCAAGGGCAGGACTTTGAGGTGGATGGACGGCACTGGAGCATGGCGCTTCGTTTTGCCCGATACTACAAAGATTACAGTTTATCGCTGATCAGCTTTACCCATGAAACATATCCCGGCACTGATATTGCCAAGGGCTTTTCCAGCATCATCACTCTCGCCGACCCCAAACACAACGAGAACCGCCAGGTGAAGATTTACATGAATCACCCGCTGCGTTACCTCGGTGACACGTATTACCAGTCCGGTTATCAATCCGATAACAGCACGATTCTCCAGGTTGTTCGCAATCCCAGCTACCAAGCACCCTATATCTCCTGCATCATCGTCTCGCTCGGGCTGTTGATGCAATTCACCTATCACCTCGTCGGCTTCGCTCGCCGCGCCAACGCAGTCAAAGCGCCATGAACCGCTCCATTCCCTATCTGATTCTCCTGGTCGCCGTCATCTTGCTCGGCTCACTTTGGCTCCCCAAGAAGACCAAGGCGAACGACTTTGACGTCAGCACCTTCAGCCGCCTGCCCGTACTCACCGGCGGGCGGATCAAGCCGCTGGATACCGTGGCCCGCAATTCGCTGCTCATCATGAGCCGCAAGCAATCGCTCAAACTTGCCAACGACGAGAGCATGAGTGCTTCGCGGTGGCTTGCCGAGTTGTGGTTCAACCCGCTGGTGGCCGACACCTATCCGACGTTTTACGTTGCCAACCAGGAAGTGCTGGGGATGTTTGGCTGGCCGCAGGCGGACAAGCGCTATTGCACGTTCGCCGAACTCCAGCCCAAACTCCAAAAAATCGATGAGGAAGGCAGTGCTGCGGCCGACAAGAATCCGAAGTCGCGCAGCCCGTTTGAGGTCGCCATTTTCGACCTGCGCAGCTCACTGCTCCTCTACCAGCAGCTCAAGCTCAGCATTCATTTGGAGGGCACGGAAAATTTCAGCAAGGAGATTGAATCCTACGCGACGACGCTGACGGCCGCAGCCACCAAGCTCAGCCAGAGCCAAACCCCGCCCGACAAGGACCAAACGGCATTTTTGCGCAGCGCCGCGGCCCGCTACGAGCAACAAGCCAACGCCACCAACATCCTCGCCGTGGCTCCCCCGGCTGGCGGCAAGGAAGCCGACTGGCGCAGCGCTGGAGCGACCTTGATGCGTCTCAACTCAGCGGAAGCCATCCCGGCCTCTCTGGCGGCCTTTGCCGACCTAAGTGACGCGTTCCGAGCCCAGGATACGGCGACGTTTTCGCGGGTGGCCAAGGAGTACAGCGGCTGGTTCAGCATCGCGCATCCGGAATGGACCGGCAAAACCCACTTCGAGCAACTCTTCAACCAAGTGGAGCCATTCACACAAGGCATGGTCCTCTATATCGGGGCTTTCCTGCTGGCTTGTAGCTCGTGGCTCGTGTGTCCACGAGGCCTGCGCAAGACCGCATTGCTGCTGCTCGTGCTGGCATTTGTGGTCCACTCGTTCGGCATGTTCTCGCGGATGTACCTGCAAAGCCGCCCGCCCGTCACCAACCTTTACTCGTCAGCCATCGTCGTCGGCTGGGGTGCCACCATCATTGCCATGGTCCTCGAATACCTGTTCCGCTATGGCATCGGCACGGCCGGCGCTGGTGCCGTGGGTTTCGTCACCCTGCTCATCGCCCACAACCTCGGCACCAATGGCGATACCCTCGAAATGCAGGTCGCCGTGCTCGATAGCAACCTCTGGCTCGCCACCCACGTCGTGGTCATCACCCTCGGCTATTCCGCCATGCTTCTCGCCGGCGTGCTCGCCATCGTCTATGTGATCCTCGGGATGGCTACCACCAAACTGACCCGCGAGCTGGCTCATGTGCTCACCAGCATGGTTTACGGCGTCGTGTGTTTCGCCACCCTTTTCAGCTTTGTCGGCACTGTGCTCGGCGGCATCTGGGCCGACCAATCGTGGGGCCGCTTCTGGGGTTGGGATCCTAAGGAAAATGGGGCCCTCCTCATCGTTTTGTGGTGCGCCTTGATCCTGCACGCCCGCTGGGGCGGCATGATCCGCCAGCGCGGCTTGATGGCCATGACCATCTGCGGCAACGCCATCACGGCCTTCTCCTGGTTCGGTGTAAATATGTTAGGCATCGGCCTGCATACCTACGGCTTCATGAGCAAGGCATTCCCCTGGCTCATGGCCTTTATCATCCTGCAAGCTGTGCTGGCCCTGCTGACCCGTCTGCCGGCTTCGAGATGGATGAGTTTCCGCAATGCCGAGCGTCGCGTCCTCACGGCTGCTGGCTTCAGGCCGCTGGCATGAGCCCGGGCGGCCCTCCGATCCGCTTCGATGAGTTCATGCAGCAGGCCCTGCATGACCCGCTTCACGGCTACTATGCGAAGGCGATTAGGGGCATCGGCCGGCGCGGTGACTTCACCACCGCGCCGATGCTCTCAAGCGCCCCGGCCCGCGCCATTGCTGCTTGGGCGGCCCGGGCGCTGCGTGAGTCGGCTTGCCGGGATCTGATTGAAATCGGGCCGGGCGAGGGGACACTCGCCGCCGCGGTGATTCGGGCGTTGCCGTGGTCATTGCGCTGGAAAACCCGCCTGCATCTGGTGGAAACCTCACCCGCCCTTACCGCCATCCAACAAGAACTCCTCGGCCGCCGCGCCACTTGGCATGCTTCCATGGACCATGCCATCGCCGCCTGCTCAGGCCGCGCGGTGATTTTTTCAAACGAATTGGTCGATGCCTTTCCGGTGCGGCGCTTCCAACATACCCCCGACGGTTGGCGAGAACTGGCCGTGGCCTTTGATGAGAACCGGCACCCTCGCGAATGCCTGCTAGTTGCGGGCCCGCTGCCTCCGTCCTCATCGTTCCGCAAACACCACCCTGTCGGCCAATGGATCGAAGTCCACGACGCCTACCGCCAGTGGCTCACCACATGGCTGCCCGCTTGGCAAGCCGGGCGCTTGCTCACCATCGACTACGGCAACAGCGCCGCTGACCTCTACCATCGCCGGCCATACGGCACCGTGCGTGCTTATCTTTTCCAGCAACGCCTCGAAGGTCCTGCCATCTACGAGAACCCCGGTCGCCAGGACCTCACCGCCGACGTGAATTTCACGGATCTGAGAGATTGGAGCGCACCGTGGGCCACCGCCGCCAATCCGCTGCCCTTGGGCGACTTCCTCCGCCCCTTCACCGACCCCGCCAACCCCGCCGACCAGAAACTGCTCGACCCCCACGGCGCCGGTTCCGCCTTTCTAGTGCTCGACCAACAGCCCCGGAACTCCGTGTAAATGACCTCGCTTTTGACATTGATGCCTCAAATCAGGCGAAACGTGAAGAGAACATCTTACTGCGCCTTGGCGGCTTTTCGCTAGATCTTCTTTCTGAAAAATGGAGAAGATGGACTTTGGATTTTGGGGAATCCTACAGCGAGGGAAGTCTTTAACCATCGGTGATAATTACCCCTCATTAGCCGGAATAACCCGAAAGCCGAATGCCCCGAAATGCTTCACATTTCAATAGGCTACCCAAGTCATAAACCATCGGCAACAAATACACAAGCCATTGGTTTCCAAGCCCTTGGAGAACTCTCCAACTTTTCGCCTCGACAAGCCCTCGTTTGCGGGCCAACCTCAAGCCCGTGCTAATTACACTGTTCTGCAAAGAAATGAAAAACACCCTCGTTGTAATTCTTGGTGTTTCGATCAGC
>JBAXCM010000381.1:0-4827 GCA_037141475.1 Verrucomicrobiota bacterium
AGTTGGTTGAGGTTGGCATAACCGATTTGTTGGGTCCGCTCAAGGTGAAGGCCTGCGGCGGCGGTGTCCGGGGCGTTTTGCAGCGCATGCCAAGCAGCGTACCCACCCACCAAAACGTCCGCTTTCCAACCCGGGCGCTGGTTGAGGGTGGCGGCAATGGCACTCACATCGATGGTGCCGAGGCCATCGTCAAAAAGGACCGCATGAGCGAGAGGCGGCAGTTGCTTTTCGAGAATGACCGACGCCGGGATGTTCATGGCACCAGGGATGGAACCGGCCTGAAAACGTAGCTGCGGGCGCAAATCGATCAACTTGATCGGTTCGCTGCGACCGAGCGCCCTGACGAGTGCGTCGGCTGTGATGGCCGGGGCCGACTGGCACGTCAAAATGTAGGCTGTAACAAGCAGTACACGTTGGAAGGAAGAGTTATACATGGCGGCAAGGGATTTGAGGATATTCTAAAGGGGCCGTTAGGGTTTCCAACCGCTAAGCGGATGGGTGAGATCAAGCAGCAAAGTGGCTACCCGCGGAATCGCAAAATCATGGCCGATGCAGGTGCCATCAGATTTCGTTTCGACGGCGCGCCAGCAGCCTGCAAAGGCGTCAAAGAACCGCAGTGCGTGGATATTATCAGCACCGATGTGTTCGATGAGCCCGTACGCAGTGGTGCCGACCGGGAAGCCAGTATAGCTAAAGACATTCAGCCCGACAGCCAGATTGAGTGTGTTTTGAGCTCCGGCACCGAGGTCGGCCATGTTTGGCTGATTGAACTCGACCCACAGGAAACTGCCCGCTGCCAAGGCAAAATTCTCGCCGCTGGCAGTGCCATTGAAGGTGGCAGTGTGCGACACCAGCGGAGCGAACGAATCGTAAGTGGTCACCGTGGTGATCCCGGCCGCAGGCCCCCAATCGGCCAGCAACTGGAATGCGCTGCCAAAGCGGGTTGCCAGCGCCGGTGTGACGGCGAGGGCGTTTGCCTTGATGGAGACGGGCTGCAAGCCAGGAAGCAGGGAAGCGACCACCTGACGATGGGAGGCATCAAGGACATCGGTCCACACGGCAAAGCCGTTGCCGAGGGAACCTGCACTGAACTCCTTGGGTGCCCGGGTCAGTGCCACACTGCTGCCGGTTTGGGTGTCAAGAAGGCGCAAATTCTCGGTGAGCGTGCCGAGAGAGTCTTCCTGAAACATCAGCCACGTTCCAAAGAGTTCTGGATTGGTTTCATTGTAGGGCGTGTCTGTCACACGTTGCTCCACGCCTTTAAGTAGATCAAATTGATAGATATCGACCTGACCGTTGCGATTATCCTGCCAAGCGATCAGGTCGCCGAAAATCACCGGATTATTTTGGCCGTACGGATTATGAGTGATGCGGCGAGTCTCGCGGGTTTCCAAATCGCAGAAATACACCTCACCGGGCCCCACGTCACGGTGATCTTCCCACACCACACGGCCGCCCTGGACACGCGGACGGAACTGATCGCCAATCCCTGGCCAGACCCGAAAGCGCTCGCCGGAAAGAAAGTTACGAGCCTCGATTTGCCACGCCGCAGAGGGGTTATCAGCTGGTTGGACCTGATAGACGACCCACGGCCAATCGACGCTTGGGTTCACCTCAGAGCTGCTAGGCGTGAAGGTTACCGCTCCGCGGTCGCCGGTAAGAAGGTCACACCACAAGATATCCGACGTGTTATTCGGCCGACGGGCTTGCCAGACGACATAGTGCCCGTCGGTGGCTGGATTTTCCTGATTGAAGGAGGGATCACTGGTAACTGCCACTGTGGGTGCCGGGTTGGCCAAATTACGAGCGCGGATATTCCAGACGCCACCGGCATTTTCCTGCCACACCGCCCAATCGCGGCAGGCTCGGGTGCTACGGCCACCGGTAGTCGAGTCCGCAAGGGTCGTTTGCTGCGTACTAAGACCTTCGATCACCACCACGCTGGCGGCGCGGCTGTGGTTGCCTAGCGAATCAGTTAGATCGATCAACACCGTATATGCGCCGGGAATTTGGGCGACGCCAGCATCATTGCGGCCGTCCCAAGTGAAGGTGAGGGTGTGGCCGGCGATGTTGGGAAAGGCGGCGTTGCGGACTACGGTCAACGCGTCAAAATTAAAGCCATAGCTGGTATCATAAGACCAGTTGACTTGGGAAGCCGCGGCTTGGTCCTGCCAGATACCACCGCGGCAACCGATCCACTTCACTGTGTGGGCACCTTCGCTCATGCGTGGCAGATCGACGGGGCTGCTGAGCGGGGCTTCTGCCCGGTAGTAGCTATTATCATCAATGGTCCAGCGATAGAGGCTGGCGCTGGCATCAACAGGCTGAAGGGTGACATTGAGGGCATCATTGGCAGGAGTGGCCGGCACCCCGGTCACTTCCAGAGCCGGTGCTGCGGGATCCACCGTCCATCCGACCGTGAGCGCCTCCGCTTCGTCCGGAAAGTCACCGAGCGAATGTCGCGCCAACACTGCAACGGAGACCGCGCCAGACAAGCCGCTCAAGTCGATGGTCTGGGCAACCGGACGTTCATCGCTCCAAGCCCCCCCATTGAGACGGTAGCGGTAAAGTTCGGCAAACTGGCCGCTGACGCGCAGCGCTGCGGTGGCCCGCGAGGTTGGAGTGGGCGGCATGCCGGCCAAGCGGGGCCAGGCCCGCACACCCTGATAGATCCGGAGCGTTCCATCGGTGGTGAGGGCGGAGGCGGGAATGACCGAGGAAATCGGCGTACTGCCAGGGCGCGTACTCAGCAAGTCGGTCGGAAAAATATGTGCTTCGCCCAGAGTAAGTGCCAGCGGTGGAGCAGCCCCCGGCACGACAACAGTGGCGGAATGCACGGCTTCAACGTTGCCGGGCAGGTCAGTGGCATAATAATCGATGGTGTAGGTGCCCGGTTGATTGAGAGTGAAAGGCAGCGCCGGACGATAGGCACCGCCGTTGATCCGATAGACGATGGATACCGGGCTGGCGTCCTCCGCAGTGAAGTAAAGCTGGGTGGTGGCGGCGGTGTAGTACACCCCTGCAACCTCGGATACATTGCCGGCGAAGCGCAGGCGGGTGACCGGCGGCGTCACGTCCAACTGGCTCGCCTGATAGGTGATCGAATACGTGTAGCTCTGGCCGTTCTGGACGCGGTCGAAAATATTGAGGTACGTCAATTTCTGGTTGTCGGTGCGACGGTAGCGGATGTTCGTCCAAGTATTGCGGGGATGCAGCACCTTGCCGTCGGACCGGGTGACCTGGCTGATGGCAAAGCGTGCCTGTGCCGGGTCGTCGAGGCGCATGTAGCCCCAGCCTTCGCGGTCGGCGTGGAGGGTCACCGTCACGTCGTTGGCGGCCACCGAACCGGTCACTGCCGCATCTGTGAGATAGTTGACTGGCAGGGTCGTGCCATCGCTCTCAAACAAGGTGTCGGGAATCCTCTCGGGGTCATTATCCGTATCGGCGAGGAAATCGAGGATGCGGTCGCGGCCGGGTTCATCATTCATGACCTCGGCGGCGATGAAGTAGGCATTGACGGATTTGATGACGGAAGTGTCGCGACCACCGAGTTCATCGGCATGGGTGAAGGATGCCTTGAATTCGATGAACTCGCCGGACAGCGAGGTAATCATGTCCCAAGCCCCCTTGCGGGTTTCGCCGGGATTGATGTCGCCTAGGTCGACTTGCAGCGACGTTTCATTGAGCGGAGAATCCTGAACCCGCGCACCTAACAAACGCGCAACGAGCAGCAAGCCATTTTTATTTTCGAGGATTTTAGGTTGCTGGGAATTGATTTTGACACTTTTGGCGACGCCATAGCCGGTGTTGTGGACGAGCACGCCGAGGGTGAAGGGAATCGGGCTTTCCACTTCTGGAGTGAACGGGTCATCGCCTGTGACGTCGCGGGGTTGGAAGTAGGTGATCTCCAACTGCGGTTCAGGTTTGACGGTGATGGTGCCCTCGACAACGAGCAGCGATTCTGCCGGTAGCGGCTCACCGCGCATGTTGGCGGCGAGACGGCAGCCGATCGCGTATTGCTTGCCCTGGGGATTGGTGCCGCCAGCGGTGATTTTGGGGATCAGGAACCAGCGGGCGACGGCCTTTTTGGTCGGTTCGATGACGCCCGTGCCGTCGATTCGGTTGATGTTCTCGAAGGTGGGCGGTTGCACGAAAAACAAAGTGGCGGCGTCCTCACCACTGGCCACATCGCGAAACGTCAGCTCGGCGGAAAGCTCGGTGATCGGATCAGCACCATCATTGTTAGTCACTTCGAGGGTCGCCTCAAAGCCGATGCGCTCGACGGTGAGCTCCTGTTGGATGGCGATTTTGACCCTCGAGCAAAGCCCTTGGAACTGCTGCTGGGCATGGAGGCTGGTAGTGGCGAACAAGCTGAGGCAGGCGGCCAGCGCGGTAAGGCAACGTTGGGAGGAATGGGATTTCATCGGGCGGGAACGGTTGCGGGTTGGGAAGCGGGGGCGAGAGCCGAGCGGTCACCAAGTTTTTGGGCGCCACATAGATCCTGGACCATGATGCCGGAGGCAAAGAACGCGTTGCCACCTTTCACTTCGATGGTGTACACGGTGTGTTCGCCGGGCAGATTGACGTTAGACACCACTGCCAGCAGAGCACCGCTTTCGTGGTGAACCCAATCGCCGGGTTTTAAATTGGCGGCAGCGGTCCAGCCGGAAGCATCATTCCAGACGAGATGCTCGCCAGTGATCTTGAGGCGCAGGTCGGCGGGTGCCAGCGGAGTGGTGCCGGGCCGAACTTCGCAGAAGCTCAGTTCGCGCAAATCACTCGAGTGGCGGATGATCACGTCTTCGACTTGGCCGCAGTGACCGGCCC
>JBAXCM010000382.1:0-4824 GCA_037141475.1 Verrucomicrobiota bacterium
CAGGCAAGGCCGAGGGGCCCTACGTGGACATCAAGCCCGACGGCCCGCTGACCAACGAGATCGACAGTTCGCTATTTTGTGACGACGACGGCAGCGTGTATTTCGTCTTTCAAAATGGTAAAATCGCCCGCATGAAGGACGATATGAGTGGTCTGGCCGAGGCACCCAAATTGCTAAAACCGTCCAATGCCGATCAGGTTGGTTTTGAGGGCGCGTTCGTATTCAAGGCCCACGGCCGCTACTTTTTGTCCTGCGCTGACTTTATCGACGGTCGCTACCATTGTTTCGTCGCCAGCTCCAGCGCGCTCGCCGGACCGTACGGCCCGCGCTTCCTCGCAGTGCCTCATGGCGGCCACAACCTGTTCTTCCACGACGCCAAACAGCAATGGTGGAGCACATTTTTTGGAAACGATGGCGATGCACCGTTCAGGGAGCGCCCAGCCATTTTGCCGATCGAGTTTGGCATCGACGGCGAGCCCAGACCGATTCGCAGCGTCCCGCTTCGCTTCGGTCAACCTTGATGCCACCCAGTCGAAGCCCAGCCTACCCCTAGGGAAATTCCATATTCGATTCCGCATTACATATATTGTCACAAGTTGTAACTGGTGGCTCTCCCGTCTCATAAACCGGGCTTCAAGCTCAAGGGGCCACGGGTCCAGCCCGCTTTACTCCCTGAACAGCAGAGCAAGTTCGTTTGACGCAGCGGCTGGCTTCCCTTATGTATCGGGCTTGCGAGGTGCCCGACGAGGCCAGCCGCGCGCAGGATTTGCCATCACAGCCCATGAACGCCACGGTTCCGACGCGCGCCAACGCGGATTTGCTCGAAGAGAATTACGCCCGATGGCGTGAGGACCCGCGCTTGGTGACGCCCGAGTGGTCGGCATTTTTCGAGGGATTCGAGCTTGGTGTTGCCCAGTTGCAACGGCCGACTGTTGGATCGGCGGCGTCCATGGGCGGGCGTTCAGTGGTTGGTGATGAGTGGGCATTTGCGGTAAAGGTCGGCGGATTGATCGAGAACTACCGAGTGCTGGGTCACACACAGGCGTGGATCAACCCGCTGGATGAGGGGCAGCCGACACGCAACCCGCAGCTGGAGAGTGACCGACTGGAAGTGAGTCAGGCGGATTTGGCGCGGGTGGTGTCCCATCCGTCGTTTTGCCGGGGAGAACCCATGAAACTGGGCAAATTGCTTGAATCGCTCGATGCGATCTATTCTGGCAGCATGGGTTTCGAGTTCATGCACATTGGTGATAGCGCGGTGCGGGAGTGGTTGAGAGAGCGCATTGAGGGCCGCGCCACGGGGGCCACCGAGGCACCTGAGCGGATGGCCGACGCCCTCCGATGGTTGTTAGAGGCTGAGGCGTTTGAGCAATTTTTGGGGCGAAAATTTTTAGGTGAGAAGCGGTTTTCGCTTGAAGGTGGCGAGGGTGCGATGGTTGTGCTCAATGCGATCTTGGAAAGCAGTCCGGCCGCCGGTGTGACGGAAATTGAGATGGGGATGTCACATCGTGGGCGGCTCAATGTGCTGGCGAATTTTCTCCGCAAGACACTCACCACTATATTGCTAGAATTTACACCCGACTTTGTGCCCGAAGTGGTGGCCGGCGATGGCGATGTGAAATACCACCTCGGTTACGAAAATATCCGCGAGTTGGCTGATGGCAAGGTGCGCGTCAGCCTCGCGGCCAACCCGAGTCATCTTGAAGCCGTTAATGCCATCGTCGAGGGCAAAGCCCGAGCCCGGCAACGCGTTTTAGGAGACGATGCGACGGGGACGAACCGCAAGCGAGTGCTGCCGCTGCTGATTCACGGTGACGCGGCGTTTGCCGGCCAAGGGTCGGTGGCGGAGGTACTCAATCTTTCGCAGCTGCCGGGCTACCGCACAGGTGGCACGCTACACCTCATCATCAACAACCAGATTGGATTCACCACGGATCCGGCAGACGCCCGTTCATCGGCCTATGCCACCGATGTGGCAAAAATGATTGAAGCGCCCATCTTGCATGTGAATGGCGAAGACCCGATGGCGCTGCACTGGGCGTCGCGCTTGGCCCTCGAATTCCGTCAGAAGTTTGGCCGCGATGTGGTCATCGACATGCTGTGTTATCGCCGCCAAGGCCACAACGAGGCGGACCAAGCGGCGTTCACACAGCCGCTGGTGGCCAGAAAGATTGCTGCCCGTGAGACGTTTGGCCAGATATACAAGGAGCAACTCGTGGCCCGAGATATTCTGAGCCAGGAGGAGGTTGATGCCATCGAGCAAACGATTTGGGACAAATTGGAAGCCGGCTACAACAAAATGATGGAACTCAGCGCGAGCGGCGAGCGAACGGCCTTCAGTGGATCCACAGCCATCATTCAGCCGCCGTACTCCCACGCTCCTGTCGCCAGTGGCATCAGCCGCGAGCAACTCCAGCTGCTTGGACGGGCCATCACCTCGCTGCCAGATGGCTTCCAGCTCAACCCCACCCTCGCCAAACGCTTTATCCCGCGCCGCATCCTCGCCCTCCAAAACGGCGGCCCTTTCGATTGGGCATTCGCTGAAGCGTTAGCCATCGGCTCGTTGCTCATGGAACAAACGCCGGTGCGCTTGTCCGGGCAAGACAGCCGGCGCGGCACGTTTTCCCAGCGCCACGCGGTATTTTACGATTCCCAAACCCATGAGCGCCACATTCCGCTGGAGCAAATCTGCCCCGGGCAAGCCCGGTTTTGTGTGTACAATTCGTCGCTGTCCGAGTTTGCGGTGTTAGGCTTCGACTACGGTTACTCACTGGGATATCCGGCGATGCTGACGCTGTGGGAGGCGCAGTTTGGTGATTTTGCCAACGGCGCACAAGTCGTCATCGACCAATTCATTGCCAGCGCGGAATCCAAATGGCAAACGCCCAGCGACATCGTCCTGTTGTTGCCGCATGGCTACGATGGGATGGGTCCGGAACACTCGAGCGCCCGCCTCGAGCGATTCCTCCAACTCTGCGCCGGCGACAATCTGGTCATCGGAAACTTCACCACGCCCGCTCAATTTTTCCATGCCCTGCGCCGCCAAAAATTAAGCCCCTGCCGGAAACCGCTCATCGTCATGACCCCCAAAAGCCTACTGGCCCGCCAGGAAGCCGTCTCCGCAGAAGCTGACTTTCTCGCTGGCACCTGCTTCCAGGAAATCCTGCCAGATGCTGGCAGCCAGATCGATCCGGGTGCCGTTGATCGGGTCATTTTCTGCAGCGGCAAGGTGTATTACGACTTGTGTTCCCAGCGCAAGCAGGCGGCTTTCACCCGCGCGGCGATTCTCCGGCTGGAGCAACTCTATCCATTCCACACGAATTTGCTAGAGACGTTGCTGGCCCAATTCCCCAATGCCGGCCGCTTCGTTTGGTGCCAGGAAGAGCCCGCCAACATGGGGGCATGGACCTATGTAGCCCCCTTGCTCGAAGCTGTGGTGGGCACCAAAATCCTCTATGCCGGGCGCATCGCCGCCGCGAGCCCCGCATCAGGCTCCAAGACCAACCACGTCCGCGAGCAACAGGCGCTGCTCAGCCAGGCATTCACAATCTAACACATCCCCTCCCCTTCCCTCTCATGCTCATCGACGTCACCGTTCCCGCAGTGGGCGAATCCATCAGTTCCGCACAGGTTGCCCGCTGGCACAAGTCCACGGGCGAAAGGGTCCGCAAGGGAGAGCCACTCGTCACCCTGGAAACCGACAAGGTGTCCAATGAACTCGCTGCCACCAGCGAGGGTCGCCTTGAGATCCTCATCACCGATGGCCAGGAAGTCGCCATCGGCACCGTGATTGGCCGCTTGGACACTGCCGGTTCTGCCGGTTCTGCCGGTTCTGCCGGCCCGGCCAGCCCGACAGAGTCTGCTGACGAACCGATGCCCGCTGTGGCCGCCGACGAGCGCAGCACGCGTCGCCCGATGTCGATGTTGCGCCGCAAGATTGCCACCCAGCTCGTCAACGCCCAGCAAACGGCCGCCATTCTAACGACTTTCAACGAAGTGGACATGACTGCGATTATCGAGATGCGACGGCAAGCTCAGGAGAGGTTCCTCAGTCGGCACGGTGTGAAGCTCGGCTACATGGGATTTTTCGTTAAAGCAGTGGTCCTAGCGCTCAAGCAGGTGCCCGCGCTCAACGCCCGGATGGATGGGGAGGATATTGTGGAGCATCACTATTACGACATTGGGGTGGCGATAGGTGGCGATAAAGGGCTGGTGGTACCGGTGCTGCGGGCGTGCGACAGCCAGTCGATTGCGGGCATTGAGCAAGAAATCGTCACCTATGCGGAGAAAGTGAGTGCTGGAAAAATCGCCCTAGCAGACTTGCAGGGCGGCGTTTTTACCATCTCCAATGGCGGGGTGTATGGCTCGCTCCTTAGTACTCCTATCCTCAATCCTCCCCAAAGCGGCATCCTCGGCATGCACTCCATCCAAGACCGCCCGGTCGCACGCAACGGCCAAATTGTCATCCGACCCATGATGTACCTAGCCCTCAGCTACGACCACCGCCTCGTCGATGGCCGCGAGGCCGTCACCTTTCTCAACCACGTCAAGGCCAGCCTCGAAGCCCCCATCCGCTTATTGCTGGATGCCTGATGTGGCCCTCTCCCCCTCAGGAATAAAAAAAATTTCTTTGCGGGATCATTGTTGACAAGCTGCCGGGATTCGTTCATATCCCGCGTCCCGACAATCTGCGGAACCAACCAACCAAAACACAACGAATCGCATGCGTGGAGTGATCATGAAGAAAGGCGAGCCTGTCGATCGGGCTCTCAAGCGCCTCAAGACCAAACTTGATACCGAAGGAGTGCTGGAAGAAATCCGGCG
>JBAXCM010000383.1:0-4758 GCA_037141475.1 Verrucomicrobiota bacterium
CGGAATTGGTGCTAGATTCGGCCATGCGCACCGCCGTCTATGCAGGTTCCTTTGATCCGCCCACCAACGGGCATTTGTGGATGATCGAGCGCGGGCTGGAATTGTTTGACACCCTCATCGTGGCGATCGGCGAAAATCCGTCCAAGCACTACAAATTCAGCGTGGAGCAACGCCTTGAATTATTGCGGGCATCCACTGAACCCTGTGAGCGGCTGATCATTTCGCATTTCGACAACCGTTATCTGGTGGATTACACGAAGCAGATGGACGCGGACTACATTTTGCGGGGCATTCGCTCGACGCACGACTACGAGTACGAGCGGGTGATGCGCCACATCAACTCAGACATGGCGCCGCAAATCAACACGGTGTTCTTGATGCCTCCACGCGATATCGCTGAACTTTCCTCTAACATGGTCATCGGGCTCACCGGCCCACACGGCTGGGAGGAGAACGTCCGCCGCTATGTGCCCACACCGGTACTGAATGCCCTCATCGCGCGCCAAGCCGAGGACGCCTTGCTTGCGGATGATTGAACGCAGTCCGGGATATGGATCACACCTTGGCCATCGCCGCGAGATGGGCTGGCGAGGTGCCGCAGCAACCGCCGACGATGGAGATGCCCAAGGCGCGCAGTTGGCTTGTTAGTTCCGCCATATCCGCCGGGGTTGCGTCATAGTGAACCTCCGCATCGACTTGGCGTGGCGCACCGGCATTGGGTTGCAAAATGGTGGGCCGTCCATCAGCGGCGGCTACAATCTCTTTGGCTAGTTCGAGGTAATCGGCAAGTGATAGATCGGTGCCGCAATTGGCACCGGCAATCGAAGCGCCAGCGTCGTAGGCCGCGGTGATGGCTGCTGCCACTTTGGTGCCCATCATGGTGCGGTATTCGCCGGCACTTTTTTGAAATGCATAGGTGGCGATGACCGGCAGTTCTGTGACGGCCCGGGCGGCCCGGATGCCGACACAAAGTTCTGCGGGATCACTCATGGTTTCCACCAGAATGGCGTCGGCTCCACCCTCGACGAGCGCGCTGATCTGCTCGCGGAAAATTTCTTCCAATTCCTCGGGAGTGGTATCGCCCAGAGGTTCGAGAAAATCCCCGAATGGCCCAACATCCCCAATCACCCAACCGTCAGGACCAGCCACCTCGCCGGCCAATTGTGCAGCGCGGCGGTTCCATTCGGCAACCTTATCACCGAGCCCGTGCCGCTCTAGCATCGAGCGGGAACCGCCGAACGAGTTGGTGGTAATCAGGCGGCAACCGGCGCTACGGTACGCCTGATGAACGGATTTGATATCATCGGGCCGCTCGGCATTCCAGAGCATGCCGCACTCGTCGAGTTGCATGCCGAGTTGGATGAGCTGGGTGCCCATTGCCCCGTCGCAGGTTAGGGAGGAACACTGGCAGGCTTCGGTGAGAGACGGCTTTTTCATGAAGGGATCAGTTGGGGGTGAGGCGCTGAGCAAACCTCATTCCCGCCTGCCTGCCAAGGATGATTTTTTTCTAGCACTTCATGAATGCCTCTACCTTGGCCATGATCTCAAGCTCGCTGCCGGGCACACTGAGAACGTCGCACTCGCTGCCAAGAATAAACGGATGACCGATAGTTCGCATTTTATCCAACATTTCCCGAGCCAACCGCTCCACATCCGCAACGCTGAGCTGTGAGGCCGGAAACCGCTTGCTAGGAAGATTGCCGTAAAGCACGGTGGATTTGGGAATCAACGCGGCGTCTTCCCACAGCAGGCGCGAGCAACCGAAGCTGAGCATGGCGGCATCCAACGTGGCAAAGCGTTCGACCATTCCAGTGGTCAATTCGCCGCAATCATGGAACACCAGATCCACACCTCGCGTGTCGAACAACGCCTTGATGCGGCGCATCGGGGCGGTCACATAGCGGTCGAAGATCTCATAACCATTGGCGAGTTGGTTCGGTGAGAAATAGACGAGGTTAGCTGCAGGTTCGCAGATAATCATCGCCTTGGCCCCGGCATCAATCTGGGCACTGAAGTACTCCAACAACAATTCCGTGCCGAGCTCCATGACCCGTTCGATAAGCGCCACCTCCGGTTCCTCGTCCGCCGTCAGCCCGGTGCCTGCGAGAAACACCGGCGTGATCGGATCGCTGATGAGCTTGGTCATCAGCGAAAACGGCCCGATGCCCATGCCCATGGGCACCAGATCGGGGTGCTTTGCCACATGCCGGATCGCCTCACAGGTGGCCAGCATCCGTGGCGTCAGCCGAAAACCCGGTGCCGCCGCAGGCAACTCATCAAAGTGAAATGAATCAATCTGTCCGCCGGCAATCCCGCGGGCTGCAAGCATCGCCTCCTTTTCCAGCTTGAGATCCATCAATGGCACCGCCAACGGCGTGTTGAAGCGACCCGCCGCCCTAACAATCACATCACCGAGGCGCTGCCCATCCAGCTCAATGGCGGCAGGGTCTGCCGCTTCATGCAAAACCAAATGGGTGCCGATTGGCATGCGCAACCCGGCCTCTGCCAGGCCGAGGTAATAGCTGCGCTGCATGGATCTAACGGCTTGCTGGCTCAACAGGTTGCGGCGAGTTCCAGTGCCAGGTCCACGGCACTGGCGGCGTCCTGGCTATAGCCGTCGGCACCGATCTCATCGCAGTACTCCTGAGTGACCGGAGCACCGCCGACCATGATTTTTGCACTGGTCAGACCGGCTGCCCGCACGGCTTGCACAGTGAGTTTCATGGCCGGCATGGTGGTGGTTAGAAGAGCTGACAGACAAATCAGCTGGGCGGAATGCTCTTGGGCGGCGGCGACAAATTTTTCCGGGGCGACGTTGGTGCCGAGATCGATGATACCGAAGTTGGCGCCCTTGAGCATCATGGCGACGAGGTTTTTGCCGATATCGTGGAGGTCACCTTGGACGGTGCCGATGACGGCGGTGTACTTGGGCTTGATGCCGGCCGCTGCGAGCAGTGGTTCGAGAATGAGCATACATTCTTTCATGGCCCGCGCGGCAATCAACATTTCCGGCACGAATACCTCGTTGTTCTTAAATTTCTCACCGATGCTCGCCATTCCGGGGACCAACCCCTGCTCAACAATGGCCAGCGGCTTGAGGCCCTGATCTAACAGCGCTTGAGTGAAAAGTTTCGCGTCGTTGCGCTTGCCGCCTTCAACGGCAATTGCCAATTCTGATAGAGTACTCATGGATTTGGGGGGACGGGATTTTAAAGATTAGTTTTTGGTGGCAACGGCCACACGTTGGTTGCGTCCGGCAGCGGAGGCGAGGGCCATGACGCCGGCGAAGAGGGCCATGAATCCCCAGTCACCGAGCAAGGAGCCGCGCAGGAATGGCAGTCCCGCAGTGTAGCACTCGAGCAAGCCGGCGAGGGATTTGGCATACGGCTGGCCGGACAAACTCAGACCGGTCAGCCAGACACCGAAGTTGCTCACCGCGTAGAAGAAAAAGGGAACGGCAGCGGCAGAGCCAAGCTGGAGTTTCCAGCCACTGTTGCGAATGGCTAGGGCTGCCACACCGATGGCAAGAAAGGCGGCGTAATCCACCAACCGCGGCGCATGAAATGCACTGTATCCCATTTGCGTGTTGAGCAGCAAGTCGCTCAGCAGCAAGGCCAACACCGGAACCACGAGGGCGAAGCGGCGGTTAAGGTAAAACCCACCCATCAAGGCGAACGCGCCAATTGGCGCCACATTTTCCGGGTGAGGCATGAAACGGAAGGCGATCATCGCAACGACTAGTGTGATTATGGATACGAGTGAAGACATGGGGGTGGGGGTTGGTTAGGTTTGGAGGTTGACAGACATTGGCGGGTCCGTATTGTGAATTTAAAGGTTTCTTTGTTGGATTTAGCGCCTCTGCCGGAGATTTCTTCTATTGGGGTTGCGCGACCAGTGGCTCAGGAATTGGAACAGGGTGCATTCGTCTCGAACTTGGCGGCAAAACGGGTCCGGCTGGTTTTATAGGATAGGAAAGAGCGCTGCAGCTAAGTAAACGGCCAGCTCGGTGTCGCTAAAATGGACCCGTCGCAATTTTTCCCATCCGAGGAACCCCACCATGAATACCTTGCTCCCTCTGCCCTGCCAAATCCTTCGCCGCTCTGCCATCACCATCGCGATCCTCTTTGGCACGGCAACCGGTTTGCGAGCTGCCGAGGCCTCGTCGCTCGACCCGCTGCGTGCCGAGATGCGCGCCGAGAGATACGAGCAGGCCGCGGCGATGGCCGACAAGCTCATCGCAGCGAAAGACCCGAAGGCCGATGAGGCCGATTACCTCAAGGCGCTCGCCCTGTTTCAAGCGAAGAAATTCGCCGCGGCTGTCACCGAGGCGCAGCAGCTTGAGAGCCTGTTTCCTGCGTCCGTCTGGCGCTTCAAGGCGACGTTCCTTCAGGCACAGGCGCTGGTTGAGCAGAAGAAATTCCAAGAAGCGGCTCTCATCTATCAAAGTGAGGCCGCCCGTCTGCTAGCCGCCGGGCGCAAACAGGAACTCGTCGGGGTCATCGCCGCCTTTGCCGACAAACTCACGGCCAAGCCGGATGCCAACGTGCCGGACGCGCCCAAGCCGGATTTTCCGAAAGCCTACAAGCTATACACCAAGGCGCTGGGCATGGAAATCTCGCGTGATCTGCGGGACGAATTGCTCTTTAAAAAAGCCCGCGCCATCCAACAGGCCAGCAACTTCCCCCAGGCCGTGCTGGATTTTCAAGCTTATCTAACTGAGTTTGATCCCGGCTGGAGCGGCCCCGCCGGTTCTGGCAC
>JBAXCM010000384.1:0-4740 GCA_037141475.1 Verrucomicrobiota bacterium
TTGTTACACTGGTTAGAACATACACGCTTTTCTCCTCGTCGAAAACAGCGTCCGTCGACGGCCTGTAAGTTTCCTCTTCATTTGATGTAATGTTTGTAGACGGAACGATGGAATCGTTTTGGCACTTGCATGGGATTGTCCTTCTGCAACCAAACAGAAGGGCAATACAAAAAGCAAAACACAGCACAGGAATATATTTTAGAGGATTCATATATGCTCATCGAGAGCCATCGGGGTCTGGTGGTGGTTTAGGATTGTATGGCGCTGTCGAGAACATAAAAGCAAACGGATCAAATCGTACAGAGGAACACCCATTATTCACCAACTTTCCTCCGCTAATAGCTGGCTGCCGTGTTTGGGTATATTGTATTAGTCCATTGGCCGGATCGATATCGGCAAAATATTCGCTTTTCCCATCCTTTAAACAAGACACCCATACAACATTTCCCTGGATTGTTTTAATGACATCGGTGACGTGTGCATTCGGTACCGGCGCACCAGTAGCACTCAGAATCATTCCTGTCGCTCTCCATTTTCGTTCAGCCACGTTAGTCCATTCATGCTGCCCATGCGCGAGCAAAACATTAATATCATAATCCGCCGATGCCAATTTGGAATTTTCCTTGACCTTCTCCAGAGCTTGATCCACGGTGGCATAACTCTGAAAAGTTGAAGCACTCTCTCGTTCTACCAATTTGCGATAATCAGCCTTCGATCCTTTGTTTATCCCGAAAGCTTCAGGGTACTTTTTCTTGTTAAAAAACACATTCCCTTTATTCATTGCTTCATTGAACCAGTCATCCTTGAGTTCATCTAATTCGTTCAGAAACACTCTTATATTTTCTTTGCCTTTTAAAACCTTGTTCTTTGCTTTCGCATTGAACGGATCAATTGGATCAAGGGACGCTGACATGAACACTGCCAACCCCAAACTATCCCCATCGTTCATCCCATCGTTCCCGACGAACCCATACAGGTTCGTTCCACCGCCTTCCCCTATAGGATCCTTGCTCATCCACCTGCCAGTTAGAGGATCAAAGTACCTGTAACCGTAGTAGTAGAGCCCTGTCTCTGCATCACGATATTTGGTAGAAAAGCGGTGGAAGAAGTCATCATGCATGCTGCCGCGCTGGGCATCCACCGTGATGTCGTTACCAAAGGGGTCATAGTCATAATGCGCCACGACGCCGCCGCCATAATCATTGAAGTAATCACTAACATTACCGTTGCCATCGAAGGTAGGGTAATAGAACCCCGTGGAACCGGTGGTGCGATAAGTGGCGAGCATGCCGCCGACACCACCCGCACCCTGACCGCTGCCGCTGACGTCCGTGCCCCAGGCGTAAGTGCGCACAAGCGTGATGGCGGGTGGGGTTTCGCTGTAGTGATTAGGTGTGAATTCCCACCCTCTGGTCGAAGAAAGGGCCTGCTTTTTGCCGAATTGACACTGGGCGAGGTTGCCCAAAACACGGCGTTAATCCAGCACAATTGTTCCACGGGCGGTTTTTGTTATTGAGACGGCTGGTGAACAGTGGTTTCCGCTGTCATGTTAGGGTCATGGAACACTGATGAACCCGTCTTATTGAGACAGCCAGCTTGTGACAACGCGCCAAATGCGGAGTTGCGCCGTGTGGTACAGTCGCGGCATGAAGTTCTCCCCCTTCCTCGAACCCAAGTCACTGGATTTCCTGAACTTGCAAGCCAGGATCAAGGCCGCCGGATGCCGGCACTGCCAATGCCCGTCGGCGATTGTTGGGCATGGTCACTT
Source organism: Verrucomicrobiota bacterium (assembly GCA_037141475.1). Taxonomy (GTDB): domain Bacteria; phylum Verrucomicrobiota; class Verrucomicrobiia; order Verrucomicrobiales; family Akkermansiaceae; genus Luteolibacter. The sequence continues at coordinate 1,769 of JBAXCM010000384.1, forward strand.
GCGGGGATACGCGGCATCGGGTGGTGACAGGGTCTCCAGGGGCTTGCGTTTGTTGTGCTCTGATCGCTATTCGAATCAGGGATGCGGCGCGACATTTTCCGTCCACTGGGACTCTGTCATTCCCCATTGCTCGTTGAGAACAACCCAGCTCCTCGACTTGATTCGGACGGTTGCGGCAAGCCCATCCACCCATGGTGCCTGGTTCTTTTCCGGCAGCACCCTGCCGATCACCTCCGTCTATCGGTGGGTGGCCAAATGGCGAAATCGCACGGCGCATATCCGAACGCAGCTTTGCCTGATCGTTGCTCCGCCTGGCAAATCCGGCGATCAACCCGACCCGTTCACACTTCAGCATCTCCTCGCGGCGTTTCCACAGGCCGCCTGTTGCATCGCCGCATTCCAAAGCGGCCTTCAAGTGTCCATCACCGGATAAACCGGTCCCCCGGTCCGTTTCTCACGCGTCCGAGGCAACTTTCCGGCCTCGGCGACCCCTCTTTTCAGTCAGGCGCAGGATCTGTTAGGGGTGGTTTGACATCGCGGCCCGTGTTGCCGTCCGGTTCTTTTTTGCAGCCACAGGATTCGGGTAACACTTCCCGCCAATAATCCGGGTCAGTTTCCCCGGCGACATGAAACGCGTAAGCAATTATCTGAAAATGCGGGTGCTCGGCGCCCTCGAATATGCCGAAGGGGACTCCAACCTTGCCCGCTATATGGCGGTGAGCCGGATCACCTTCACCGATGAGGACGGCCGGGCCGTCCAGTTCACCTGGAGAACCATCCAGACCTGGTGGTATTTCTATCGCAAGCACGGCATCACCGAATCGCCCCACCGGGTCGACAAGGGTTCCATTCGCAAGGTCGCTCCCGAGTATCTCCTCGAAGCCATCGAACAGGTCCAGCCCTCCTTCCACGGCAAAAAGTACAACATTGCCGAAATCTACCGCGCCTGCATCCAACAGGGACTGCTCACGCGCTGTCAGATTGCGCCTAACACATTCCGCAGGCATGTCGACACCTTCGACCTCCTCAAACCGGTCGGCGATGCCACTCCCAAGGCGCGACTCGCCTTCGCCAAGGCCCATGCCAACGACCTCTGGCAGGGCGATACGCTCCACGGACCCTATCTCCAGGACGGCCTCCACAAGCCCGTCAAAACCTTCCTCATCTGTTTCATCGACGATGCATCCCGTGTCATCCCCCACGGTGCCTTCTATCACGCCGACGACACGCCCAAGCTCATCGACTGCTTCCAGACCGCACTCTACAAGCGCGGCATCCCCAAGGCCGTCTATGTGGACAACGGGTCCAACTACCGCTCCAAGGAGTTCGCCATGATCTGCACCCGCCTCGGAACCGTGCTGATTCACACCCCGGTTAGAGACGGTGCCGCCAAAGGCAAGATCGAACGCTTCTTCAGAACGGTCAGAGATCAGTTCCTCGTGCGTGACCTCAGCCATATCCGCAGTCTCGACCAGCTCAATGGCGAGTTCACCCGCTGGGTGGAAGACACGTACCATCGCCGCGAACACTCCACCCTCGGCATGAAGCCCATCGACCGCTTCGGCCTCGACCTGAGCCGCGTGCGCCACCTCGCCACCAACTCCTTCAGCGATGAACTCTTCCTGCTGGAAAGCACCCGCAAAGTCCGCGCCGACAACACTTTCAGCTACGACGCCACCCGCTACGAGGCACCCTGCGACATGCGCAACACCACCATCGTCATCCGCCACCATCGCGAGGGCATCGGCTTCGCGCCGGTGGTCTATCAGGACGGCCGCCGCCTTGGGGAAGCCACCCTCGTGGACCTCATCGCCAATGACCGCAGACCCAACATCGAGTTCTAAAACAACCTCAGCCCAGCCGCCCGTGACCAATCCAAACCATATCCAACATATATCACCACCATGATCAGAAGCTACTTCGGACTCAGCCACCATCCATTTGCCATCGACGACAACGCACCCCTGCTCGATCACCAGCAGCGGCACTTCGACATCCTCAAGGTCCACAGCCAGCAGGGCGGACTCTGTCTCATCCTCGGCGAGCCGGGCACCGGCAAAACCGTGCTCAAAAACGCCATCATCCGCCATGATCCCAAGCAGTGGATCACGCCGGTCATCAACCGCTCGCTGCACACCTGGCCCAACCTGCTGCGCCTGCTCTGCCAGGCACTCCAACTCGACACCCTCGGCAGTGACGCCCGATGCGAGACCCGTCTCATCAACGAGGCTCGCGCATATAACTCCAAAGGCAAGACCATCATCCCCATCATCGATGACGCCCATCTGTTGCCCATCGAGGCACTGCACAAGCTCCGATTAATGTTAGAGGACTTCCCCAAAAACCACAATCTCATCCTTATCGGCCAACCGGCCCTCAACACCACCCTCCAACTCATCCAGCAACAGGATCTCAAAGGCCGTGTCACTTACTCCGCCAAAATCGACACCTTGGCGCCTACGGCTCTAACCGCCTTCATCCACGGCCAGCTGGACCTCGTCGGCCTACCCCACACAACCTTCACTGACGAGGCCGTCAACCTCATCCTGCGGGTCTCGGAAGGCACCCTCCGGGCGGTCAAGAACCTCTGCGTCGGATCCCTCATCGAAGCCGTCCGCGACCAAACTCAATCCGTCGATCTCAAACAGGTCAACGCCGTGCTTATGCAGCCACACTGGCGGCACAATGCCCGCGACGAACCCGCCCAACCGCTTGTCCTAACCAATCAGAAGCCCCGGCCCAAATAGCCATCCACACAAACCCGCCGCCGCGGCGCAACATTTTTGACCAAACGGAGGCTGGCTCTGCGGGGACGCAACCGGCCAAGGGATAGTCAAAACAAAGGCGACAGACATGTCGCAAACCAACGGGAGCGTATCCGCCAGAACACGGCGGATACGCTCTTCCGCGTCATGCCTGTCGACATGTCTTGAGCCTTTGTCCATGCCTCCGAAAATCCTGGGGTTTGGGGC
>JBAXCM010000385.1:0-4728 GCA_037141475.1 Verrucomicrobiota bacterium
GTGCGTACGGGTCCGTACACGGCGGTTCCGCACAGCCGCGGGACAAGGCCGCGTGAGAAACGGACCGAAGCCCGCTCCTGAACGCCCACATGTGTAGTGTGTCCTCTCTCTCCTGCTGCTCTACACTTCCTGGCGCCAGAACGTCTTTCTCGTGGAGTTGACGCTGAATAAAGATCATGTTTGGAGCAATCATTGATGACATGTGGGCTCGGAGCCATCAGTGGAAATCATGGGACTCCGCGGCATAAGCACTGGCGCATCCCGGCAACGCCTCAACCTCGGTGACGCACACCACCGCTTGGTCACCCGCTGCGCGCTGGAGCCGTCCCCGAGCTAACAAAAATGGTTCACTGGTGATCACCATCCGCAGCCGCTGAAACGTGGCCTTGGGCACAAACAGGTTGGCGATGCCGGTTTCGTCTTCCAGCGAGATGAAACAATGACCCTTGGCGGTGCCCGGCCGCTGGCGGCAAATGGCCATCCCGGCAAGGGTGATCCGCAAGCCGTTAGGCAAGTGTTGCAGGTCGCGGGCCCGCAGGATATCCGGGCTGCCCGCCGCCTCCCGCCACAAGCGCATCACATGCGGGCCGGTGCTGGCACCTTGCGCCGACATATCGGCCGCCAACCGCTCCGCCGGGCTCATTGCAGGCAGTATCCCCTGGCGATGCGCCGGATCTGGCCGCAACAGATCATCGTACAATGGCAACTCGACCTGCCACAGCGCCTCGCGCCGGTGGCCGGCTTGCGGCAACTCGTTCAAGGCACCGGCCTGTGCCAACAGGCGTTTTTCCTTCGCCCCCGGTCGCACCCTCGCTAGAAAATCCTCGACCGATAAAAACGCCTGCCGCTGCCGCTCGGCGACGATTCTAGCAATCGTGACGGATCCCAGCCCCTTGAGCCGGTGCAACCCCAAGCGCAACGTGGAGGCATCCGTCACTTCCGTTAGATTTTCACTATGCAGGCAGCACACCGGTTTGATCCGCAGTCCGTGCCGCCGTGCGTCCTGAATGAGGGTGTTGACCGAATAGAAACCCATTGGCTGATGGTTGATGAGCCCGGCAAAAAATTCGGCTGGACGATGGACCTTGAGCCAACAGCTGGCATAAGCGATGAGGGCGAAAGATATGGCATGACTTTCGGGAAACCCATAAAGGGCGAACGAGCCGATCGAGTTAACGATTTTCTCCTGCACCCCGGCGGCCACCCCGCGTTCCGCCATGCGCAGCCGCAGCTTGGCACTCACTCGCTCCATGCGTTCGTCGCTGCGTTTGCAGGCCATGGCCCGCCGCAACTCGTCGGCCTCCGCGCCGCTGAAGCCCGCCACCGCCATCGCCATCCGCAACACCTGTTCTTGAAACAGCGGCACTCCAAGCGTCCGCTCCAAAATTTCCTCACAATCGGGATGGATATAATCGATTGGCTCGTGCCCGTTGCGGCGGTTCAGATATGGGTGAACCAAATCCCCGACAATGGGCCCAGGCCGGATGATCGCCACCTCGATGGCCAAATCGTAAAACGTCGCCGGCCGCATCACCGGCAAGGTGGCCATTTGCGCCCGGCTTTCCACTTGGAAGGTGCCGACGGTATCCGCCCGGCATAACAGATCGAAGACTGCGGGATCGTCCTTCGGAATACCCGCCAAATCCACCGACCGACCACGACGAGCGCAAATATCAAGCGTGTTTTCCATCGCCGCAAGCATCCCCAATCCCAGCAGATCTATCTTAACAATGCCGAGGTCCTCGCAATCGTCCTTGTCCCACTGGACGACGTTGCGGCCGGGCATCGTGGCCGGTTGCAAGGGCACCACCGCATCCAGGCCATGGTCGCAAACGATCATGCCACCCGAGTGCTGGCCCAGATGGCGCGGCATGCCCAGCACCGCATGATAGAGATGGGACAATGCGGCCAGCCGGGGATGGGAAGGCGGCAAAATGCCCGCCACCAAATCATCAAACTCAGCCTCGCGACTGTCCCCGGCATCCTCCTCCGGCTCGCCATCACCATGAAACGCCGATGGACCGTTAGAAAAACGCCCGGCCACCCCGGGAGGGAAACCAAGCACCTTGCTCATTTCGCGAAATGCGGAGCGCCGCCGATATGTGATGACGTTGGCGGTCATCGCGGCGTTGCGCCTGCCGTACTTGGCAAAGACATGTTGGATAACTTCCTCGCGGCGGGCACCCGATGGGAAATCAATGTCGATGTCCGGCCAACTCCGGCGGTTCTCGCTGAGGAATCGCTCAAACAACAACCCGCCACCCACCGGATCCACCGCCGTGATACCTAACGCATAACACACCGCCGAGTTCGCTGCCGATCCCCTCCCCTGACACAGGATGCCACGCCCCCGCGCAAATTCCACCAAGTCGTTGACAATGAGGAAATACCCCGGAAATCCCAGCTTCTGGATCATCGCCAACTCATGCTCCAACTGCGCCCTAACCTTCTTGCTGCAAACCCCGTAACGACGCGTGGCCCCACTATAAACCGCTCGCCTCAGCTGCGTCGATTGTTCCCCGATCGACAATGGATGGCCGCCTCCATCGGCAAAATCCGGGAACCGGTAGTTGAGGTTTTCCAGTGTGAAGTCGATCCGCTCCGCCAGCCTCACACTGTTCCTAACGGCATCCGGCAAGTCGGCAAAAAGCCCCGCCATGGCCGTCGGCGCTTTCAAGTGCCGCTCGCCATTCGGCGCTAACAAGCGCCCCGCATGATCCAGCGCCACATGCTTCCGCAGACAGGTGAACGCATCCGCCAGCCGCCGCTCGCCGCGGGTGGCGTGCAACGGCGCGTTACTGGCTAACAATGGAAGCCGCAGCTGAGCTGCCAGATCGATCAATTCACGATTGAGTCGGCCGTCGTCGCGCAAACCGTGGCGGTTGAGCTCCACATATACCTGACCGCGTCCAAAATTTTCCAACAACCAGGTGGCAGCCCGCAACGCGCCCTGCCGGTCGCCGCGCAGCAAGGGACGGCACAGCGGCCCGTCGCGATCACCTGTTAGAGCGATCAAATCCCCACCGGCAAAGGCGGAAGGACAGACATCCTGCCTGCCATGGGCGACGGGCTTCCAGCTTGTCGTGTCATGGGCCGCCTGTTGGCCATCACCGCCGGGACGGTTGCGATCCCCCGCCAGATGCCAGTCGGTTAGATACCGGGACAGCATCCGATAGCCGTTGCGGGTGGCGCAGAGCAGGGGCAGGCGCGAGCCATCTGGCATTTCCAAGGTGCAGCCGACCACTGCGCGGATGCCAGCCTCGATGGCGGCATGGTGGGCGCGGGCCGAGCCGTAAAAGCCTGCGAAATCGGTGATGGCGATGGTTTGATAGCCGAGGCTGGCGGCATGACGGATCATGGTTTCTGGTTGGCTGGCACCATCCAGGAAGGAAAATGCCGAGCGTGCGTGGAGTTCTGCAAAGGGCGCGCTCATGGGTAAATCCCGTCGAGTTGCCAGCATTCCGGCGTTTGATAGACGAGGCGCAGCAGCTCGCCGTTCTCGAGTTGGATGTCCCATTCCAAGCGTTGCCAAGCGGCGGCGGCTTCCCACCATGCGCCGGACACGGGAAACGGCCCGCGCCAATCGACGATGCGGCCGGGGTGCGGGCCGCTGAGCAGGGCCAGTGGCCACGGTCGGCCATCCCTCAGCTCGCTAACCACGGCAATTTGGCTTGGCGGGCGGTAGCGGTGCAAGGGCAGCGCCGTCACTGGCTGGAACCCGGCATCGGGAAATGCCGGGGTGGCCCCCGCCGCCGGGTGCAGCCTGAATGCATCGGGTTGATGGGATGCCGGCGGCACCGGAATGCCCACGCGTCCGGATCCCAGCAGAGCTTCGAGCTTGGCGAGGGTTTCCGCCCAGCGTTGCGGCTGTGGCAAGCTACGCCCAAACCATTCGCGCTGCGCCGCACTCCCAAAGGTGGCCCCGGCGTCAAGCTCCAACCGCTGCACCGCTGCCTCCAAGCGCAGCGATTCCAGACACGCCCGCAGCGGTGCCAGCAGGCTTTCCAGCGTGCTTTGAGGCTCCGGCAACCGCAGCTGGCGGCTGAGCTCCACCCCAGTTTCCAGAACCAGCCGAAAATCGAGCCGCTCCGCCGCCAAGTGGCGCGCCTCCAAACGTGCCGCCAGCGTGTGCAGCAAACACCGAAGCGCCATGACCAACGACTCCAGCGACACCACCGGCTCCTCAAAATCCAACGCTTGGAACAACGACTCCGGAGGCCGGTGCAAACGCAGCAGGCGACATGTTTTGCCATGCAGCACATCGTGCCAGCGGGCCACCTCCGGCCCCAAACGTTCCGCCAATGCCTGCCGCGGCAATTTCATGAAATCCCCCAGCGTCCGCAATCCCCACTCATGCAAGCGCACCAATCCCGCCCCTCCGCACGCCAGCAAACCCAGCACATCCAACGGCAATACCGCCAATTCACCAGAACCCACCACACACCCCCGCGTCGCTTCGTGCAACACCGCTAAATGCGCCATGTCCGGCGTAACTGATTGAGAATAAACGATATTCGCGCCGTTTGAATCAATTGTTTCAATCAGTTGATCGACCCCCGTTTTCCGCAGGGAAAGGTCGAGCAGCATGCAATCCGCCGCTGTAATTTCCACATCCGGTGTAAGCGAATCGCCGATGCGGAACAGCTCATCCTGCAAGTGAGCCTCGGCGGGCAAGTCCCGCTCAAGGAGCCACAAATCGGGGCAGCGGACCAAGGCACGGTTGAGAGG
>JBAXCM010000386.1:0-4723 GCA_037141475.1 Verrucomicrobiota bacterium
GCTATAAGGAATTTCTGAAAATCAAAAGGGGAAACGCCTGCCGACTGTCCCCTAAAGTGATCCCTACTCGTTTCTAACGGTTCACTCTCTGCCTCTTCCGCCCTCTGTCACACACAGGCAGGTTCTCCGTGATAAAATCGGCACGCCCAGTTCTGCCCGATGCTGACCGGGATGTGTAGGATTCCAAACCTTTACCCTCAGCAGAAAGCGCAAACATTCCCGTATTTTTGCATGGTCTTTTCATTTGATTGATTTTCCGTTAATCAGTGACATAGCCGTGACTGAGGAGTGAGCGCAGTGCTCGAAGATTTGGGGCCATGGGTGTGTGACGTTCTGCCGGAAACGCACCGAAATGAGAGCTACCCGCAGGATCGCTAGGCAGGCGTTGAGCGCCCAGTTGCCCGAAAGGGTCTCGTCCTCGTTCCACTGCACGTCGCGTGTTCCGTGATTGCGGATTTCACAGCCGCCCCAATGGCCCCTGATGAGCTGCGCGAAGGGTTCTGCTGGACCGGGCAGTTTTGTGCCCAAAAAGTAGGAAACTGGGTCCTCCCCTTCCTCCTCCACTGCCGGAGCTCCAGCGACAGTCTTTTCCGCAGGCTTTTTTGTAGTGGGGGGCTTCCCGGCGCTATTTTTGAACCGCTTCTTGGAGGTCGTTCGCACGGTCTTTTCCCTCACCACCAGAGTGCGAAAGTGGGGCAAGCCCACCCGCAGGGGCTCTATCGCATAGACCTTGTAAACCCGCAGTTCCTTGCGGCCATGGTGCAGTTCGTCGGATTCGCAGGTAAAAAGGGGGGGGGTCGCCGCCACGTCCATCGTATCATGGCGACATGCCGGATCCAGGCGGCGGCGTGCGCCATGTGATCTCAGAGAAAGCGAACTATCTGGTCAGTAAGCCATCGAAAACAGAGACCAGTCCTTCCCTGACTCTCGCGGCCGGCCAGCCGCACTCCCCACTGTGGAAGAGTATTGGCCAGCGAGTTTCCACCGCCATTGAAGTCGATCTTCTGGCGTCACTCGTCCACCCCTCCGGCCTCGATCTTATCTCGACGCAACCAGTGACATGAGCGGCGATCTCGTCGTTGCCTCGGTCCAAAAGCTCACGCGCCCCGAGGGCCTCGCCGCGTTGGAGGGCCAATACCGCGACTACGTCATTATTGACGAAGGCGGCCTGCGCGGGGCCGCTGACGAAAAAGAGGGTGACAAGCAGCAGGCGCAGGCAGCAGGGGCTTTTCATAGCAAGATTGAAGTGAGGCGAACGAGGCATGCGTTTCAAGTGACGGGCATTTTTGGGGTGCCTCGCAGGAAGAAATTTCTGTCAGACGTCAGAAACCGGCCTCATTTTGGGAGGTCATACCGAGCGAGCGCCAACGGTGTCCCGTTAGAACGGCGGTGCCGTTATGACCGATGGCCACGCGCATCTCCATCGGGGCCTGGGTGCCATCCGCTAGACCTGCGGGGTTGCGCCGTTCAAACTCGCTACCGCGACCCTGTTGAATGTAATAGGCATCTATGCCATAGCTGACGCGGGTGATGGCGGTGGCTGTTTGGTTATATCGGCGGGCTCGACCCTTGATAAAAACCCCGGTCGCCGGGGGGGTTAGATCAGCAAAGGCCACACTGGCAAGACCGGTGACGGGATCTACCTTCAAGGTGACATACAGCACGATTTCGCACTCGTATGAATGACGGTAGCCCACAGCTTTGTCGTCCTGTTCTGCGATGAGTTTCTTTAACGCCGGGCCGAACTTGGCCGCAGGGATAGTGGAGATTTCGTACCCGAGCGTGACGTAGTCGCCTCGGAACAAATCCCGCGGATCGACGGGTGCTGTTCGCAACCAGACTGTTGGCGCAGTTCGAACGATCCATTCGCGTTCACCTGCCATCCAGCCAAGGATGAGGACTTGCACAAGGACAGCGATCAGAATGAGTTTGCCACGCATGGTTCAGTCCTCCTTGCCGGGGTTGAAGGTGTTAGTTACAGCGGGCAGATGTGACTTATTGCGTTGATAGATCACGGCCACGGCGAAGAGTCCCGCGCCCATCACCATGAACATCGTCCCGCGTACTAACAAGCTATCAAAAAGATCAGCAAACCTGGCAAAAATCCACATCGCCAGCAGCAATGACCCGCCGACCACTTGGCGCAACCGGGAGCTGCGGCAACCCGTCCAGAGGTTGCCGAGAATGTGATAGATAAATAGGGCATTGGCAGCGGCGCAGAGCATGGCGGCCGCACTGGGATGATAGGTGAAATGCGCTTTGTCCGACAGAAGCGGTGCCCACCATGCTATCAGATAGGCCGTAAAAATCAGTGAGGGTGCCAGCAGGTGGGAGCGGAACTCTTGTGTATTAAATCGTTGCTCGGTCACGGCCCGATACCCCGCTCCGGCGTAAAGCCCCAAGACCGCCAGAATCAGGACAACCAGCGGCCGCCATTCATGAGGCGGCGGTTGATCACTCCAATAACTATTCCTCAACAAGTCCTCGGCAGCATCATGAAACGTTAAAATAAACAACACAGGCAGATACAGGATCATGCCGGTGATATGGAGGATGCGAGTCGCAGCGGGGAAACTGGCGCAGTCGCGAGCCAGCCAGGCGGCACTCTCTAACATCAAAGTGGTTCCGAGCAGCACCACCATCACGCACCCCGCATGAAACACAAGTCCCACCCCCATGGACACGACGAAACTCACGGCTGCCACCGCAAGCAAGACCGGTGAGCGCATTCTCCAGGCCAGCCAACCGGTGCCCACCAGCACCAACAGTGGAGCAGCCACCGGGTGGCTATCGTAAGACACCGCTTCACAGCAGGCCCAAACTGAGATCATCACCGCTGCCAGCAACCCTTGTGCCACTGAGGGCAGCAGCCAGGCGAACAGCAAGGCTCCGATTGCCCATACCACGAAGGCGTTCGGATAATGAGCTGAGATATGGTAAATCTGCGCCACCAGCCAGATCCCCGCGCCGAATATCATGCTACCCAATAAGAACGCGGCATCGGCAAATCCCGGCGTTAGGTTTTTGCTTCGCAGGATGATGCCTGTGGTGTGCGCTGCCGCCAGCGCAGTGAAGATGATGGCCAGTTTGCCAAACTTGTGCATCTGGTCCCAGTTGTAGGCAAAAAGAAGAATAACTCCCATGCCCAACACCACCGCCCCAGAACAAGCGAAGATCATGATGCCCCACGGCGGTGTGGATTTTGGCGCGGGTTCGCTGGCACGAATCGCCGCCGCCTGAGCCGACGATATCAATCCCGCCGCCGTCCACTCATCGAGCTTTTCCCAAATCCGAGGTTCATGTTTAGCCATTTCGTTTGACCCTTGCCGGGTAAATTATGCGGATCGCTGAAAGTTGACAAGTCATTATTGATTTTTGGATAGGGATCTGGGCGCTGAAAAGGCGATTTTTGCCTTTGCAAACGGTGGTGACTGGTTATTCTGCGCCAGTGACATCCCCCATGAACGCCCACGCCCGAGACCCCCGACCCTTCAAACGTGCCATTCTGAAACTCAGCGGCGAAGCCCTGCGTGAACCAGGTTCAACCGACAATATTTCGCCAGAAATCGTCAACCGCATCGCCTTGGAAATCCGCGAGGCCGTCGATTCCGGCCTGCAATTGGGCATCGTGGTCGGTGGCGGCAATTTCTGGCGCGGCGCCAGTGCCTCGGCCCGCGGCATGGATCGGGCCACCGCGGATTACGTAGGGATGCTTGCCACCGTGATGAACGCTCTGGCATTGGAGGGGGCCCTCGAACACCACGGCGTGCGTTGCGGCGTGCAGTCCGCCATCGAAATGAAAAACGTCGCCGAGACATTTATCCGCCGCAAAGCCGAGCGCCAACTCGACGAGGGCAAGGTGGTTATTTTTGCCGCAGGCACCGGCAGTCCGTTTTTTTCGACGGATACCACAGCGGCGCTGCGAGCGAGCGAAATGGGAGCCGACGTGATCCTGAAGGCGACCCAAGTGGATGGGGTTTACACGGCCGATCCTCGCAAGGATCCTAACGCCACCCGCTATGAAACTGTCACCTTCCAAGAGTGCCTCTCCAAACGCCTCAGCGTGATGGACGCCACCGCTTTCAGCCTGTGCATGGACAACCACGTGCCTATCATCATTTTCGACCTCGGCCCCAATGGCAACCTTTCCCATGCCCTGCGCGGTCTGCCCATTGGCACCCTCGTGCATGGCGAAGGCCCACCAAAGACGTCAGCCGACGCCCACTGAATCCCTGATCCAACAACGACATCCCATGGACCCAGAAGAAGCCATTTTTGATGTGGAAGACGCCATGAACAAAGTGGTGGAATACTTGCTGCATGATTTCACCGGGGTGCGCACCGGCAAGGCCAGCCCGGCACTCATCGAAAACCTCGACGTACACGTCCACGCCTATGGCAGCGTCATGAAACTCAAGGGCCTCGCCGTCATCAGCTCACCCGAACCGCGCATGCTCGTCGTCCAGCCGTTTGATCCGGCCACCACCCGGGATATCGAACGGGCGATCCGCGAAAGCAAACTCAACCTGAATCCGGCCGCCGCCGACCGCTCGATCCGCGTGCCCATTCCCGAATTGTCGGAAGAACGCCGCCGCGATATGGTCAAACTCATCAAGCAACTCTCGGAAGAGGCCAAGGTGCGGGTGCGGGCCGCCCGCAAAGATGGCATGGACATGGCCAAAAAAATGAAGGCCAACAACGAAGTCACCGAGGACGGCCAGAA
>JBAXCM010000387.1:0-4723 GCA_037141475.1 Verrucomicrobiota bacterium
TCGCGGAAGGGGCCAAGGGCAATGTTAGGGCGGCGATGGCCGATTTGGAGATGTGGATGGGGTGAGCAATAATGATAACTACTTCTTGAAAGCGCCAAGGCAGGAAATGCCGTTGCGCAGATCCTTTTCCGCCCTGTTCAACAAAGGATGAGCAGAATGACGAGAAATATGTTGACTGCTCGTTGGGCGTTGTCGTAGCTGATTCCGCTTTGGATGAAAGCAACCCCAATCGTATTCGCCGCCATCATGGTGTTTGCGCCACCCGGGTGCTCTCAGGAACAGGAAAGTTCCACCACGCCCGCCACGGAGGAGATTCCAGCTCTAGCTGAATTACCAACAAGCGTTGACCCCCCATCACGGATACCAGCCCCGTTGGGGGTCCGACAAACGATGAGATCCTCAACCCCTCAACGAGGTTTACATGCAGGCCGGAATCACCTTCCGACTTGATGCCAGTGGAGATAGAAATATCGCATACGATTTGAATCATGATAATAAAATGCAAAGTACTGAGGTTGGATCAATCTTAGATGCTCTTGAGCCGGAGCAGGTGACCATAGGAACAACGCCGGGGGCGGCTGGTAGCGCGAGGGAAGGCCGCCCTCGGCAAATGAGCTGTCTTGGAGCGCGGCCTAGCTAGCAATTAGGGTTTCCACACGGCGGCGGATATGTATTCTACGTCTGCCATGCTCTCGGAAACCTTCCTCGCCTCGCTCCATTCCACACTGGATGAAATATCCGTCGCCGGTCTTTACAAGCGCGAGCGGCTCATCGCCTCCTCCCAGAATTCCAGCGTCTGCCTTCACGACGGCCGCGACGTCATCAACCTCTGCGCTAACAATTACCTCGGGCTGGCCGACCACCCGGAAGTTGTCGCCGCCGCTCGCGCTGCGTTGGAGCGCTGGGGCTTTGGGATGGCCTCTGTGCGCTTCATCTGCGGTACCCAAACACTCCACAAGCAACTCGAGGAGAAGCTCTCCGGCTTTCTCGGCACCGAAGACACCATCCTATATCCGAGTTGCTTCGACGCGAACGGCGGTCTTTTCGAAGTGCTGCTTTCCGAGCACGACGCCGTCATCTCAGACGCCCTCAATCACGCATCCATCATCGACGGTGTTCGCCTGTGCAAAGCCCAGCGCTTCCGCTACGCCAACAACGACATGGCCGACCTCGAAGCCCAACTCCAGGCGGCCGATGCGGCTGGTGCCCGCTTCAAGCTCATCACCACCGACGGCGTGTTCTCGATGGATGGCATCATCGCCCAGCTCGATAAAATTCACGCGCTCGCCGAAAAGTACCAGGCCATCGTGCATTTTGACGATTGCCATGCCACCGGATTTCTTGGGGCCCGCGGCCGCGGCACTCACGAACATTGCGGGCTCTTCGGAAAAATCGATCTCACCACCGGCACTCTGGGCAAAGCCCTCGGAGGTGCTTCCGGGGGATATACTTCGGGTAAAAAGGAAATCATCGACCTGCTGCGCCAGCGATCCCGCCCCTACCTCTTTTCTAACAGTGTTGCCCCACCCATTGCCGCGGCATCCATTCGGGTCCTGGAATTGCTCGAGGATTCCACGGTTTTGGCAGATCGCGTCAAGGACAACACCGCCTATTTCCGCAACGCAATGGCCGGCACAGGCTTCACCATTAGCGGTGCCGCTCACCCGATTTCCCCAGTCATGTTGGGCGATGCCGCCCTTGCCCAGCGTTTCGCCGACATGCTCCTCGAGCGGGGAATTTATGCCGTCGGTTTCTTCTTTCCGGTTGTGCCGCAGGGGAAAGCCCGCATCCGCACCCAAATCAGCGCCGCTCATTCCCGCGAGCAACTTGACCAAGGCATCGACGCCTTCATCCAAACTGGCAAACAGCTAGCGATCATTTGAGCAGGCGGCGTGAAATCTTTCCGGTGGTCAGGGTCTCAGACATCCGGAAATAGGCAGAAAATGGATGATATCTAGCGAGGCTTCCCCTCAGACCCAAGGCGCAAGAGTCAGAAGCAGATGGTTTCCCGATGACTCCGTTTCGAAACTTGCCGGGTTCCTGAGGTCTGAACCTGAAATAGCAGGTGAAAGGGGGGGGCGGCGGCATTTTCACCATTCACTGCAGATAGGGATTATGGGCGGCTTCTTCGGCGACGGTGGTGGCGGGGCCGTGGCCGGGCAACAAACGTGTCAGAGGTGGCAAGGTGAGCAGGTGGCGGGCGATTCCATCGAGCAGGAGTTGATGACTGCCACCCGGCAGATCGGTGCGGCCGATCGAACCGGCAAACAAAGTGTCGCCGGAAAATGCCAACTCAAACTCAGGCAGATAGAACACGACGCTATCCACGGCGTGTCCTGGCACGTGATAGAGCGTGAATTGCAAGCCGCATAGGCTCATCGGCCGGGTGGGATCTGGCAGCAGGCGCTGGTCGATCCGATAGGGGACGACCGGAACCGGCATGCCCCACTTGCGACTCACTGATTCAAGGGTGAACTCGTCTGAGTAGTCTTCCATGGCATGGAGGCAGGTTCCGGCCGCCTGCAGCGCGGCAGCATCCAGCACGTGGTCGAAGTGTTGGTGAGTGAGCAGCAAGTGATCGATGCGCACCCCGCGGGCTGCGGCCCAAGCACTGATGCCCTCGGGCGCATCGACGAGCAGGTTGCCGTCGGGGGTTTCCAGAAGGAATCCGTTAGTGGCGCAGATGCCGCCGGTATAGGTGGTCAGTTTCATTGGACAATTAATGGGTCTGTGGCTGATGTTCCGGCTAGCAGGGCTTCGTCCCAATCTTTCCACACCGGATCGAGGTGCTGGGTGCGGAGCATGGCGGCGACCTCAGAGCTGCTGCGGGTGTCGCTGATTTGGAATTGCTCGGTGGCCTTGTCGCAAGTGGATTTGCTGGCCAACTCGATGCGGCGGCCCTTCACGGTGAGGTGCAAATCCTCGCTGCCGGCGCCGGTGTAACCGCCGGGTTCGGTGCGGGCCCCGGCGGACATGTGGGTGACTCCGAGGCTGGCCACAGCATCGCGCAAGGGAGCGGGTTCGCGGGTGGAAACGACGATGCCCACATGCGGGAAGGTGATACGGAAGGCGGCAATGAGTCGCACAAACGCACGGTCGGGAAGCAGCAGGGCGGGATCAGGCTGGTACTGATAGTTGCCGGCGTAGGGACGCATTCGCGGGAAAGACACGGTGAACTGGGCCTTCCAACAATGTTTGTAGAGGTATTCCAAATGGGCACACAGGGCCATGGCCTCCGCCGCCCAAGGCGCCAAACCAAATAGCGCACCAATCCCAATGCGCCGGAATCCCCCAGCGTAGGCCCGCTCCGGGCAGTTGAGCCTCCAGTCAAAATTGCGCTTCGGCCCGGCAGTATGAAGTGATTGATAGACTTGGCGGTCGTAGCTCTCCTGATAGACAACGAGCCCCTCCGCACCGTGGCGCACAATTTCAGCATACTGGTCGTCTTCCATCGGGCCGACTTCGATGGCTAGTGTGGGAATGAACGGCGCCAGGGCGTCGAGGCATCGTTGCAGGTAGCCGTCGGTCACAAATTTGGGATGTTCGCCGGCGACGAGCAGGAGGTTGCGGAAGCCCAGCGCGTGGAGGTGCATGGCCTCACGCACCACTTGTTCCACACTCAGGGTGCTGCGCAAAATAGCCGCATCGCGGGAAAACCCGCAATAGCTGCAGTTATTGACGCACTCGTTGGAGACATACAGTGGCGCAAACATCCGCATCGTTTTGCCAAAATGCCGGCGGGTGAGTTGCTGGCTGCGGCGGGCCAGCGTTTCGAGATGCTCCCCTGAGCCCGCGTCAAGCAAGCGCCCGAAGCGCCGCATCAGCGGCGTCGGGTGCTCAAGCAAGGCGGGAAATTCATCGGCAAAGGCCATGACCGGCCGAGCATGCCGCCTGCGGAGCCCAACGTCAAAGGCAAGCCGTCGAAAAATCATCAGTGGCGGCAATTTGCCGGATCAGGCGTCTGCGTTGAAGGCCAAAGGCAAACCAGCATATAATCCCGATGGCGGCCATCCCAACGATGGCGGCCAGACGATCATCGCCACAATAGTCCATGCCTCATTGGTGAACAGGGCAGCAAAAACCAGCAATTGAACAAGAAACCACTACGGCACCTATCTCCAGGAAACCAAGACCGTAAAGAACATCGGTGGATGGATTGATGCCGCCGTCAAGATCCATTGGAACGTGGATGCCCGACAGGGGGCCACATCTCCCTGAACCCCGTGATCCAACGCGCAGCGAAGGGCTCACGAAAAGTCAAAGTGCAACCATCCGCCACCACCCAGACCGTTATCCAGATTCACCGGAACTCGACATGGTTTGGGTCGCTTTCGTGGACGATATACGGCTCTTACGCCAAGTTTCTGCGGATTGGCTCGTAACCGTGTGAAACTCGACGCCCCCCCTGATCCCACCGGGTGGGCGGCCCTGATTCGACATGAAAAACATGGGGCATCTAGAATGGCACTTGCGGTTCGGTTGGCAGCACGTTAAACTGCAAAACTCCATTGCAGACTGATCTGCTTTTGCAAAGCGCCTTTACGAATCGACGAAATGCCAAAAATTCCACAAGACCGACGAGCGACGGCCCCGAAAGGCAGCTTAAAACCTGTCAGAGAGGATCCGTAATCCAGTTTGGTGGTTGGTATTCAATGGCTTACACCAGCAAATGACCGCAGATTGGGCCAATTTGCAAGGTCATTTTTCATCGGTCCCGCATTCC
>JBAXCM010000388.1:0-4720 GCA_037141475.1 Verrucomicrobiota bacterium
GATCGGCGGGGTTTCCGTGGGCGAACCAGAAGTCGAAATGTTCCGCGCCATCGACAACGCGGTGCCGTTTTTACCCCACACCAAGCCGCGCTACGCCATGGGCCTGGGCACCCCGCCGCAAATTTTAGAGATGATCGGCCGCGGCGTGGACCTCTTCGATTGCGTGATGCCCACCCGCATCGCACGCCACGGCATCGCCTTCACCCTCGACGGACCCATCCACATCAAAAACCTCATCCACGCCAAAGACCCACGCCCGCTGTGCGAGTCCGCACACCCCCACGTCGCCGGATTTTCCCGCGCCTACCTCCGCCACTTGTTCCGCTCTGGCGAAATTCTCGCTTTGCGGTTGCTTTCTTTCCACAATTTGCATTTCTTCCTCCGCCTGGTTGCTGATGCGCGCGCTGCCATCAGCGCCGGTTGCTTCCACTCTTTCAAAGCCTCCTTCATTCAACGCTACACCCATCCCCCACTCCCATGACCCAATTAACCGCGTTTTCCACCCTCCACGCCGCCCTTACCACCGCCGATGCCCAACCCGGAATCGGTGGCCTCTTAGGCAATCCGATGGTCATGATGGGCCTGATGTTCGTGATGTTCTATTTCCTGCTCATCCGCCCGCAACAGCGCCAGCGCAAGGAAATGGCTGCCCGCATCGCTGCCCTGCAAACCGGCGACCGCGTCGTCACCTCCTCGGGCATCCACGGCCTCGTCCACAACATCAAGGAACACACCGTGATCATCAAGGTCTCTGAAGGAACCATGATCGAGTTCGACAAACCCGCCATCGCCGCAGTCCACAAAAAGGACTCCAAATAAGCCCTCCATCCAACACCCTAGATGTCTCCTGCCATGCTCCTAGCTGTCGCTTCCGCCAAGTCCTTTTACGAAGACCCGTTGACCCTGTTTGTCGCCGGTTTAATCCTAATGCTGCTGTTTTTCTGGTACTTTGCCACGGAATTCGAACGCCGCAAACGCAACATCGGCACCGCGCTGACCATTGGCGTGGTCTGTCTCTGCGTGATGGCGACCCTGCCGCCCAAGGAACGACTCAAGGGCGGCATCGACATTCTCGGCGGCTCATCGTTCTCGCTGCACATCCAACCCCGCACCGATGCCAATGGCGACGAGATGCCCGTCACTCCAACGCAAGTGAACCAGGCGATTGCGGTCATCGAGAAGCGCCTCAACGGCATGGGCAACAAGGAGCCGATCATCGCCCGCCAAGGCACCGCCGGCATCCTGCTGCAAATGCCCGGCGTCGAACCGGAAGAAAGCGCCAAAATCCGTGTCACACTCGAAAAGGTCGCCAAGCTCGAACTGCGCGAAGTCAGCCCGCGCAACCATGAAACCGGTCCGGACGGCAAATCCCTCGCAGTCCGCGTCAAGTCTGGCTCGGAAATCGTCCCAGGCTACAAGGTTTTCAACTACAAGCACAAGGATGGGGATGGCAATGAGATCGAAACGCCGATCCTTCTGAACAAGCACACCGCACTGGGCGGCAAGGACATTTCGTTGGCCACCCCCTCGCAGAGTCAGCCCGACGCGGTGGACATTGTCCTCAACGGCGAAGGCACCGACAAGATGATCGCCCTCACCGAAAATATGCGGCCGGGCCAGGACAGCATCGCCATCGTCCTCGACGGCACCGTCATCAGCGCCCCCTCCGTCAAATCCGTGCCCCTCGGCAAACGATTCGTTGTGGAAGGACTCCATGAGCCAGGTGAGGTCCAAAGCCTCGCCAACGCCCTGATGAACCCGTTGGAAAACGCCTTGAAAGTCGATGAAATGCGCAACGTTTCCCCCACCCTCGGTGAAGCCGTCGTCAGGCAAGGTCTCTTCGCCGGCGTGCTCGCCCTGACCCTGACGTTCCTTTTCGTGCTCATCTATTATCACGTTTCCGGCTTGATCGCGATTGTCGGTCTGCTCGTCAACACCACGATTTTGTTCGGGGTGATGGCCATGTTCGGCTTCACCTTCACCCTGCCGGGCATTGCCGGGATGGTTCTGACCATCGGTATGGCGGTGGACGCCAACGTGCTCATCTACGAACGACTGCGCGAAGAAATGCGCAGTGGCAAATCCCTCAAAAATGCCATCGAGTCGGCCTACGATCACGCATTCACCGCAATTTTCGACTCCCACATCACGTCGCTGATCACGGCGCTGATTCTCTTCTGGCTCGGCAGCGGCACCATCAAGGGCTTCGCCGTGACACTGACGATCGGCGTCACCGCCTCACTTTTTTCTGCAATTCTAGTCACCCGCGTCATCTTCCGCTGGGGGGTGGATTACAACTGGTGGAAAAAACTCACCTTCCTCGACCTGATCAAGTCCGCCCACTATGACTTCCTCGGCAAGCGCCGCATCTGCATCGGTGCCGCTCTGGCCACCATCGTCATGTCGCTCGTCGCCTTCGGCGTGCGCGGCGAACGGGCGCTGGGCATCGACTTCACTGGCGGCACGCGCATTATTTTCCTGCTCGGCAAGAAAACCAAAGTTCCGTTAGAGGACGTGCAGAAGGTGATTGATGGCGTCAAACTCTCAAAAGCCGCCTATCCGCAGTTGGAAAGCAACTACGCCACCGGCACGTTGCTGACGGTGCGTTGCGCCACGGATGACCCCAAGAAGGACGTGAAGGATGCGTCCAATATCATTGCCAAGTTGCGTGAATCCATTCCGGCACTTGGGGCCAAGGGCGATACTGCCAGCATTGTCTTCCAACTTGGCAAGGACGCCAAAGCCCCCCTTGAGGAGGTCCAGTCAGCTCTCGACGGGCTCAAGACGACCCTAACCAGCCCTGCCACCGCCAAGGCCGATGTCAGCCCGGGTGCCGCCACGGCGATTGCCGTGCATTGCGCCGCGAAGGACATCGAAATGCTCACCGCCAAGTTGCAGGAAACGGTCCCCGCCCTCGGCAGCAAGGTCACTTCAGCCATTGACTACGCGGTGGACGCCAGTCAGGAAGAAGTCTCCGCCCTCATTGGTGGCTCGTTCCTCATTCAGTCGCTCCTCGCCATCGCCATGGGCTTCGTCGGCATCGTCCTCTACATGACCGCCCGCTTCGAGTTCTCCTTCGCCTTGGGTGGCTTCGTCGCCATCTTCCATGACGTCATCATCTGCGTCGGCATGGTCGTGCTCATGGGCGGAGAACTCTCCCTCATCCACGTCGGTGCCGTGCTCACAATCGCCGGCTACTCGATCAGCGACACCATCGTCGTATTCGACCGGGTGCGGGAAATGCTCCTCATTCGCACCGACTCGGTGGAGAAAATCATGAATGATGCGATCAACGCCACCCTTTCGCGAACCTTGCTCACCTCCAGCGTCACCCTCATCAGCGTAGCCATTCTCGCCTTCCTCGGCGGCACTGCCCTGCGCGACTTCGGCGTCATCATCTTCATCGGCATCGTCGTCGGCACCTTCTCCTCCATCTTCATCGCCTCCCCGGTGGTCCTGTGGTGGAGCAAACGCAAGGGCGTGAGTGTCCGCGAGGACGTGCTCGCCACCGTCGCCAAGGCCGAGTCCATGTCCGCCGCACCGTAAGTGCCAAATCCGCTAGGCTTTGTAGCGTCGCAGGCCAATGAGATGCCTCGTAGCGGCGCTCTGTGAGCGTCGCTGGCCAATGAGATGCCTTGTAGCGGCGCTCTGTGAGCGTCGCTGGCCAATGAGATGCCTGTGGCAAAAACTACCGGCATGCACAAGGCCGGTTTTGCGGCGAGGACGCTTAGTGTCTGAAGCGTAGCCTCGCTAGCTCAGTCCGTCTCTCACGCCACGGAATCTTGAGCCTTTCATTTCCTGCAATCCAGTCCATCATTTGCCCAGCCATGGAACCGAAACCCAAGTCCGTTCAATTTGTGCCTTCCGCAGTTGACCCAACTGTTTTTACAATCCGAGCTTCCAAGTTTAAAATGAGGGATCTAATATTTTTGTTAACTCTGGTTTTCGCGGCGGCGGCGTTTGCCGTGCCCAAGCCGCCGGAACCTCCGCCCTTGGAGGAGCCCAAGCCACCTCCGGCCCAGGTGTCATCATCGGAGGGGATGCCGCCGCTGCCCTATCCAGTGGTGCCGCAGAAGCGCCAGGAACGCAAGAACCCGCCGCAGCCGCCAGTGCTGCTCACGAAAATCCGCACCGCCGATGCCGAGGACTGGGCCCGCACCCCTCACGATTTGAAAAAACTCTTGGAGTGGATGAGCGGGGAAATGGGTGCAAGTTTCACGTCCAACATAAAAACATGGGCCGAGATTTCCACCAACCCGCGCGAAAACCCTGTCCTCTATCGGTCCGGCTACAAACCGTTTAAACTCGAACCCAAGGAAGCCCTCCGCCTCCGCGAGTACCTCCGCAACGGCGGCACCGTCATCTTTAACGCGCTCGTTGGTCACCCCGATTTCTATCAATCCGCGATGGAAGCAGCGCGCCAGGTTCTGCCGGAAAGCCCGCTCTATCGACTGCGCCTCGATCATCCGCTGTTCCACGCCTACAACGACATCAAGCAGGTGAAATACCGTCAGCGCGCCATCGCCGACGGCGTGGTGAGTGACGCCTATCCGTGGATCGACGCCGTGGATATCGACAACCGCAGCGCCATCATCATCTCGCGCTTCGACATCGCCATGGGCTGGGAAAAAAACCGCCATGACAGCTGGGGCTACGAGGATGCCGACGCCCGACGCCTCGGTGCCAACCTGCTCTCGTACGTCACTGCCATGCAGGAGGC
>JBAXCM010000389.1:0-4719 GCA_037141475.1 Verrucomicrobiota bacterium
GAATTGATGCATGCCGCTTCGGATGGCTTGCCGTGCCTCAGTCAACTTGGCTCCCTCAAGGTCTGGGCGGCTGTGGGAGCGGTAGAGGCCTATTGATAGGACGATTCCACGCGCTCAGCGACGTCGCGGTAGCTGTAATCGACTTCGTAAATTTGTTTGAAGCAATCCAGTGCCTGCGTTTTATCACCCATTTCGTTGTGGAGGATGCCTTTTTCGTAGAGGACTTCCTTTTTGGTGTTGTCCATGGCGTGGAGGTCGGCGATGGCGTCCGATAACTGTTTGATGGAAAGGTCGAACATCCCCTTGGCCTTGAAAGTCCGGCCTAGCAATAATAGCACCTTGGTGCGAATGTGCGGATTGCGCGTCGCCTGCTGGAGGTGGAGAATGGCTCCGCTGTGGTCACCGGCCTGATAGAGGGCATTGCCCAATTCATAGCGCAGTTGAGGGTCAGTTGGGTTTTGTTC
This sequence comes from Verrucomicrobiota bacterium, assembly GCA_037141475.1. Classification (GTDB taxonomy): domain Bacteria; phylum Verrucomicrobiota; class Verrucomicrobiia; order Verrucomicrobiales; family Akkermansiaceae; genus Luteolibacter. The sequence continues at coordinate 465 of JBAXCM010000389.1, forward strand.
GACGCGGCGCTTGGCCTCTGCGACCACTAAGGCAAGGCGCTCGGCTTTGTGGGCGGCGAGTGCTGCTTGAAGGTCAGCGTTGCCGGGGTCGGCGGCGGCGGCGGCCTCGAGATTGCGGATATCGGACTCGGCGGCACGGTCTTTCATTTGGCCGGCCTTGGTGCTGAGGGCGACGTCGCCATTGCTGAGGGTGTGGGCCCATTCGTAGAACGTCTGGGCGTTGTGCCAGTCTTCGAGTTGTTCGTAAAGGCCGGCCAGATCCTTGACCGTGGTCAGGTGGTTGGGATCCGCGTTGTATTTCTCAATGGTGCGGTCGCGCCGTTCCTCCAGCTGTTCCTTGGTGAGGCCGGTGCGGGTTGACTTCTCGAGTTCCTCCACTTCTGCCGCATTACGCATCAGGCTGCGCATATCCGCGTTTTCATCCCACTTGGCCTTCGCCATGGATGCGCGTGCCGAGGCGTTCTTGGCACCGGCGATGGCTGCGGAGTCGGTCGGGTGGTGTTTGATAATGTCGTTGTAAACGTCTGAGGCCACCAAGTGCAGGTCGCGGGTGAAGTAGAACTCGGCGAGTTTGTGTAGCAACTTGGCGTTTTCGGGGTAGCCTTTGCGGACGGTTTCCAAGGCGAATGCCGCGGATTCGAACAATTCCAGTCGGACGAAGGTATCGAAGAGTAAATCATTGGCGGACTCGTTGTAAGGGTCTTTTTCGAGTTCCTTTTCGATGAGTGGGAGGCTGCCTGCAGGATCCTTTTTTGCTTGGCTGGCAAGTTTCATCAGGCCCATGCCGCCGGTCTGGATACTGAAGAGCCCGCCCTTTTTTTTGGGGCCGCCGCAGAGTTGGATCTCGCAATTGCGCAGGATTTTGCGCCCGTCTAAAAACCCGGGACCGTCCTTGAGCACGGCCTGTAAGAGACTCACGGCATAGGACAGATTGTTGGTTTGAACAGCGCTGAGGGCTTTGAGCCAAAGGGGCTTGAGGTTGTGCGGGAGTTCTTTTTCGGTGATCTCAGGCATGGCTTGGGGACGGGGATGAAAAGTTTCGGGAAAGGATGGATGGCTGAGCGCTTAGCATGGCGCGTGTCCGGCTCCTTGGCAAGCGTCCGTTGCAAATGTCGCAAAACTTCCTCAAAATTGAGTGGGTGAAAAAAACCCGCGATTTTCGGATTGACAGTGTGGGGTTGGGTTCCTAGATTGCGCCCCCCTTCGCCTGCGACGGTGGCCGTTCGCCGCGCTCGAAGATTCCCCATAAAAGCACATGAAGACGTTTTCCGCCAAGCCGCACGAAGTCGAGCGCAAATGGTTTGTGATCGATGCCAAGGACAAAATCCTCGGCCAAGTCGCCGTGGAGGCAGCCCGCCTGCTCCGTGGCAAACACAAGCCCATATTCACCACCCATGTTGATACGGGCGATTTTGTCGTCGTCATCAATGCCGATCAGGTATTGTTGAGTGGCAACAAGGAGCAGGCTAAGATTTACACGCGCTTTTCCGGCTACGTCGGCGGCAAGCATGTGGAGACTCCGCGCCAAGTGCGCGAGCGCCGTCCAATCTTGTTGGTCGAGCGGGCGGTGTGGGGAATGCTCCCCAAGACCCGCCTTGGCCGCGCCCAATACGGCAAGCTCAAGGTGTATGCCGGCGAGGCCCACCCGCACGAAGCTCAGCAACCCGCTGTATACGAAGTTCGCTAACTAACAATAAATTCTTACCCATGACCGCCACTCCCACCACCAGCGCCACAGGTCGCCGCAAAACCGCAGTTGCCCGTGTATGGATGACTGAAGGCTCCGGCCAAATTGCCATCAATGGCCGCCACTTCGAAGAATATCTGCCCACTGCGGAACTCCAAAACAGCATCTTGGCTCCATTCCAGCAGCTCACGCTGGTCAATAAGTTCGACCTCCGGGTTGTGGTTAAGGGCGGTGGCATTCATGCCCAAGCTATCGCCATCCGACACGCGATCAGCCGCTCGCTCACCCAAGTGGATCCGGAGAATCGCAAGGTCATCAAGCCACTTGGCTTTCTGACCCGCGATCCGCGCATGAAGGAACGCAAGAAGTCCGGCCAGCCCGGTGCTCGCAAGCGCTTCCAGTTCTCCAAGCGTTAACTCCCGACGGGGATTGTTTTCCTGCTTTTCAAAAAGCCGCAGCCGGATTACCGGCGCGGCTTTTTTGGCTGAGAAAACGGGCTGGGGTTTGTTGCGCTCGATTCCGGGATCAGGGCAATTGACCGCATGATGAGAAGCCCATGTGGCTGCATAAGAAGTCCAAAGGCACTATGCAGGTTGATCCAAGGCGGCGTGGCAATCTTCGTCGTCCATCCGGGTAAGCTCTGGACTCACTTCTGGTTCTTTAACAGGTCAGCCATGGATTGGCCCATGGCTTCACCAACGTCCATATAGGTCTCAGCGTTACCGCCGTAGTGGCTGTTTCCGCTGCCACCTTTCGACAAGGGGTTGGTATAGACCGTGGCCACATTCCCTTTGAACTCCGGATGCTTGCCGCTCGCACCGTCAACCGCGAGTTGTGCATTGAGCACCATGCCCTCATTGCCTCCGCAGCCTTTGGAGGCTTCGCCTAGGGTGGCGAGAACAAATTTTGCGTTAGGGGCATCAAAGTCCTTGCGCAACTGCTTGATGAACCGGACGAGATTTTGCTCGTAGTGACTCGCATGCCCTGCGTTTCCGCAATCCTTTTCGCCTTGCCAGAAGAAGAATCCTGCGACTTCGTATTTCGTCGCCCCAGGGTAATACTTGTCGAGTTCCGCGAGCACTTTTTTGGCGTTGGTGACGTCGTCATCATACTGCTTGCCGGCATACCAACCGATGGGCTTTGGTTCGGATCCCTTCGGCCACGAGTCTGGCGAGTCCTTATAGCCAGCATAGATCTTCCCTTCAAATTCGAATGCCTCACTGCCCGGGGGCAGGAGATCCCAACCCAAGCTGCGGTTGCCGATGCAGCTCTTGAGGATCATTACAGGTGCATCAACGGAATTGCCCACAACATGCCCAATGCCAAATTCTGGGCCGATCGTCTTGGTGCCTTTGACGGTCATCCATTCGTTGTTAAAAACCTGCATGCCACCCCCCTTGCCAACCATGACGCGCACATTGCGCACATCTTTGCGCTCCACCCAGTTCCCTGCTTCATCCGCAAGATAGGTGTATTTGTTCTTGTTCCTCACCGCATTCTCGAGTGTGCCCTCCCCACCCGCGATCTTACCCATGCCAACCATGTTGGATTGTCCCAGAAGGATGAAGACGCGGACAGGCTTGGTCATGTCCACCGCCTTGGCGGGTTCCACCGCCTGGGATGGGAATACCCCGATGGTTCCGGCACCCAACGCGATCGCGATATTTAATAACAATTTTCTGCTCATGTTCAGTCGTTTGGTTGTGGATGTTTCGTTGCTTCTCAATGGCTCATTGCCCTAACGGCCAAGGAAACAATTTCTTTCATTTTTCACACGGAGGAACTTCCAATCATCTCCAAATTAGGACGCTGACGCCCTGTTCGCAACTCAAGTCACACTTTGCCAGTGGAACCTAACACAAAAGCCGTCAAAAGCTGAGGTGAGGTCCGGTTCCAAGGGTATCAATCTGCGCTGAGGTATTTATAGTCTTGGAAGTTGAGGGATTGCAGGAGGCCGGCGGCATCGTCGTAGAGGACGACGATGTAGTTGCCTGGTCCGCCGACCGGGATCGATGGGAGGTTTTGCGATTGGCTGCGCAGCGGAACGTAGCCCTCAGGATAGAGGATGGGGGATTGGATCAAGGATAGGCGTTTGACCGTGACGGTGGTCCACTTTCCGTTAGGGGAACGGATTTCAACTTCGTGTTCCGTGGTGTGTGAGACAGAGACGAAGGTGGCGGAGCGTTTGGTGACGGCTTCCATTTGGCGGAGTCGGAGAATGCGTATTGCCCAATATGCGGGCTTATTTTCAGATGCGGGGATTTGTTCGGCAAAAGCGATGAGCGTGATGGTGTGACCTGCGACCAGGGTGATGCGGGTGCCGCCCTCACTCACGCCGGGGCGTTTGAGGATGAATTCATGCGGGCCGGGTATGAGACCAATCCCCCCGGTGACGTCGCCCAGAATGTAGCCGTCTGGATTCACCGATTCACCGTCGATCATGAGCCGAAGTTTGTCTTGGCCATGCGCGACCGCATGGATGAGGCGGACAAAGGCGTGGATTTCGGCCGGTGCGGCCGGTGCGGCCGGTGCGGCCGGTGCGGCCGGTGCGGCCGGTGCGGCCGGTGC
>JBAXCM010000390.1:0-4702 GCA_037141475.1 Verrucomicrobiota bacterium
ATTTTCGCCCCCCCCGCGCGGTTTTTTGCCCCCTCCGCGGGTTTTTTGATTGCCAACTGAAATAAACGTTTATATCTCCGGGGGCGCAGCAGGCGCGGGAAGTTGCAAGGATTCCGCGTGGCCGGCTGTGGTCCGAGATCGCCTTTGGCCGCCACCTCTGCCTCACTGTTAATCCCGACCATTGCTACCCATGTTTGCCACCTCACGCCGCCAGTTTCTCGCCCGCACCTCGCTCGGATTGGCCGCGCTGCCATTTGTGCCATGGCCGCTATTTGCGGCAGGCGCGGGGTCGATCCTGCCCACGGGCGCGGCGCCTGAGGCGCTGGATGCGGCATGGTTTCCGAGCCGCTTGCACGCGTTTGTGTGGCGCAACTGGGCGCTGGTGCCGCTGGATCGCCTGGCGCGGGTGGTTGGAGCCAAGGCGGACGACCTGGCGGGCATCGGGCACAGCATGGGGTTGGAGGTGCCGCGCGGGCTGAGCGCCACCCAACGGCGGCGCGCGCACCTGACCATCATCCGGCGCAACTGGCACCTGCTGCCTTACGATCAGCTGCTCACGCTGCTCGGCTGGACCGAGGAGCAGCTCGCCTACACGCTGCGCGAGGATGATTTCTTTTTCCAAAAGCTCGGCAGCCTCAAGCCTAGCAGCCGCGCGCTGCGCTGGTGCGCGCCGACTGCGGCGCAGACCGCCCGCGCTGAGGAGATCGCGCGCACCGTGCGCGAGGATTTTCCCGACGGCCAGCTGGAGGGGCGCGATCCGTTGTTTTCCTTCATCGAACAACTGACGGCACCGCTCGCATCTGCGGCGAAGCCCGCGCCGACGGATGAATCCGCGCCGCTGCGCATGGGCTACTCCTACTTCGCGCTCTGCGGCGATCCGTTACTCGACCCGGCACTTGATCCGTATCCCGACGGGCTGCTCGCGCGGCTGGCGGCGGCGGGAGACAACGCGGTGTGGTTGCATGTCGAACTGAAGCACCTCGCGCCCGTGCCATGGGCGAATGACCCGCACATCGAGCAACGCCGGGCCGCCTTGCGCGGGCTGGTGGCGCGGGCGGCGGCACAGGGTATCCAGATTTTCCTCTACTTCAATGAGCCGCGTTCGCTGCCGACGGCATCGCCCGTGTTCACGCAGCACCCCGACTGGCGCGGCACCGCGGAAGCGGATTCCAACGCCGCCATCTGCACCAGCGTGCCCGAGGTCCGCGCCGCCCTGCGCGATGCCATCACCGGTCTCTGCCGCGCGGTGCCCGACTTGGGCGGATTCTTCACCATCACCGGCTCCGAAAACCTCACCAACTGCTGGTCGCACTGGGAAGGCATGAAATGCCCGCGGTGCAAGGACCGCCTGCCCGCCGAGGTCATCGCCGAAGTCATCGCGACCCTTGACCAAGGGATCCGCGCGGCCGGCGGCAAGCACCGCCTCCTCGCGTGGGATTGGGGCTGGAACGATGATCGGAGGAACGATGATTGGACTCTGGACATCATCGCACGGCTGCCCACCACCGTCGAACTCATGAGCGTGAGCGAAATGGATCTGCCCATCGAGCGCGGCGGCGTGAAAGCCATCGTTGACGAATACAGCATCAGCTCCATCGGGCCCGGCCCGCGCGCGCTGCGCCACTGGGCGGCGGCCAAAAAGCGCGGCCTGCGCGTGGTGGCCAAGATCCAGTGCTCGAACTCCTGGGAACTCTCCGCCGTGCCCTATCTGCCGGTGATCGAAAATGTCACCCGCCACGCCACCGCCCTGCGCGAGGCCGGCGTGCACGACCTGATGCTCGGCTGGACACTCGGCGGCTACCCCTCGCCCAACATTCAAGCCGTCACCGAGATCGCCGCGGGCGGCACCCTCGACACCCTCGCCGTCAAGCGCCACGGGCAAGCCAACGCCGCGGCGGCCGCCACCTTCTGGCGCGAGTGCAGCGCCGCCTTCCGCGAGTTCCCCTTCCGCGCCCGCTGCGTCTATCTGGCCCCGCTGCAAATGGGCCCCGCCAACCCGCTGTGGTCCGCGCCCACCGGCTACAAAGCCACCATGGTCGGCATCCCCTACGATGACCTCAACGGCTGGCGCGCGATCTATCCGACCGAGGTGTTCATCTCACAGATGGAAAAGGTCGCCACCGGCTTCGAGGCGGCGACCGCCAAACTCCGCGCCGCGATCGCCGCGCCGCCGCCCGCGCTGGCCGAGGAAATGCGCTACGCCGAGGCCGCCGCCATTCACTTCGCGAGCGTCGTCAATCAATGCCGCGCCGTGGTCGCGCGCGATGCGGGCGACCGCCCCGCGCTGCGGCGCCTCTGCGCGGCCGAGGCAAAACTCGCGGTGCGCCTCCACGCCCTACAAAGCCGCGACTCGCGCATCGGCTTCGAGGCCTCCAACCAGTATTTCTACACGCCGCACGATCTGGTGGAGAAGGTCATCAACTGCCGCTGGCTGGCATCCTCCGTCATTTTGTTAGATGGCGGAGGCAAAGACATCCTGAATGGAAAGACAACGCTCAAATAGCGATCACAAATAACGCTGGACACTCTGCAACATGCAACAAACGAACACCTTGTTAATGGCAACCGGCTGCCTGGCGCTGCTGGCGGTAGGCGGCTGCAAACCCGCGGTCAAAGTTGCTGACGCGCCACCCCTCGCGCCGTTGAAACTTGCTGAAAATGGCATCTCGACGGCGGTCATTGTGCTCAAGAAAGATACGGCCACTGAGGCCGAGACTTTCGCTGCCGAGGAACTCAAAGGCTATCTTCATCGCATCACGGGGGCCAACTTCCCCATTGTCGATGAAAAATCCGTCGGGGGGGCCGAGAAAAAGATTTTTGTGGGGAAGACGGCATTCTCACAAGCGAACGGGGTGGAGTATGCGCATCTCAATCAAGAGGAGTGGATTCTAAAAACAGCCGGGGATAACCTGATTCTCTCGGGCGGCAGGCCTCGAGGCACTCTCTATGCCGTTTATGAGTTTTTAGAAAAGTATGGTGGTTGTTCCTGGTTGGACCAGCGGACCGAGGTGGTTCCCCAGCATAAGACATTTGTCATTCCTGAAATGAATGAAAAGTCCAAACCCGCATTCCTTGGGCGGGAGATTTATACCGAATATATGTCGGACGGGAATGGCTTCCTGGTGAAAAACAAGATTAATTCCCAGGTGTGGGAGAATTCGAAATATGGTTATCAAGCGGCTCGTTACGGTTCTCCAGGGACGAGTCACACCATGTATGCATACGCAAAGGACTGGCCTCGCCAATATCCGGATCATCCCGAATATTTTGCCATGACAGAAGCCGGGGGGCGTCTCGTTCCTATCACTGGTGCTGTCAATGGAATGCTCATCTGCACGAGCAATCCCGATGTGCGGGAACTTATTCTTCAGGGATTGATAGGCTATATTGAAAAAGACCGCGCGGCAGCGAAGTCAGCGGGCTGTCCGCCTCCCACGATTTATTCGATAAGCCAGAATGACGATAATGGATACTGCGTCTGCCCGAAATGTAAAACAATGCTGGAAAGGGAAGGCTCGTTTAGCGGAGTGCTGCTTGATTTCATTAATGAGATAGCCCGGAAAATCAAAATTAAGTATCCAGACATATACATCCACACATTGGCCTATACCTTCACGCTGGAACCTCCCAAACTCATCAAAGCTGAGGACAATGTCATAGTCCAGGTTTGCAACCTCGGCTCCGAATGGTATCCGCTTGCTTGTGCGGAACATCTCAGGTCCGTTTTGCATGAAGACAACAAGCACTTTCATGATATCCTGAATCGTTGGTCAAAAGTGGCCAACCATCTGGCAATATGGGACTACTGGTCGATTTATAAAAGTCAGCAGGTGCCATATTGCAACGTTTCAACGATTCAGCCGGATTTGAAATATTACCACGATAAAAAGGTGGAGCTGTTTTTCACGCAAGCGGGTGATGATCTTACCAGGATGAGCTTCACGGCGCTGAAGGAGTGGCTGGGATTCAAAATGCTGCAGAATCCGGACCGTCCCGCGCGCGGGCTGATCAACCTCTTCATGCGTGGCTATTACGGGGCCGCGGCCAACGAAATGGTGGAATATCTCGACTACCTTGAGCTGCGAATCGCCCAAACGCCAGGCCTGTATGGCCGGCTAAAGGTGAGGGACTGGGCGTATCTGGACCTGCCGTTTTTCGTGAAGACCAACGCGATTCTGGATTCAGCGGAGACTTTGGTTGCTGACAACCCGCTTTATTCCCTCCATGTCCTGCGTGAGAGAATCCCGGTGGACTTTGCATTGCTATATCTCTGGGACAAGCTTGCCGGCAAAACGCCCGAAGCCGCCAAGCTTCCTTTTGACAGAGAAATGATTCTTAACCGGTATGAGAAAAACAGAAAGGATGTCATAAATTGCATTTATAAAGGAGGAAAGAAAGGCGATCTCGAATTGGAGAAGTTTGCATGTGAAATCAAACTCCTTAAAAATCCACCGCTTTTACCCGAGCAATTTAAAGGAAAAGAAATTGTTGATTTCTTATGGCCCGACTTTAATTCAAGGGCAATTGATTCGGACGCTGCTGGCGGGATGGCATTTCGTCTTGGGCAAAAAGGGACCACGGATGGGGTTCCTGACCATAACAAGCCACTTACTATCGGTGTTTACGATCAAACCAACAAAAAGAGCGGTCCTCAGATTACCATTCAAAAACAAAATGTTCCGCAAGATGGGATGTATCATAT
>JBAXCM010000391.1:0-4694 GCA_037141475.1 Verrucomicrobiota bacterium
GCCGAGCATGGCGCGGTAGCCTTGGCTCTGGTCGGCGGGGACGAAGGGATGGATGGCGGCGACTTCCGGCCAGCTCAGCGGGATCATTTCCGAGGTGGCGTTGAGCTTCATGGTGCAGGAGCCCAGCGCGATCATCGATTCGTTGAGCGCAAGGTCCTTGGTTTCCAGCCGCTTGAGGTAGCGCAGCATCTCGGTCTCCGAGTGGTAACTGTTAAATACTTTCTGGGACAAAAACGGCGAGGTGCGGAGCAGTCCGGCTGGCCAAACGGGGGCCGTTAGACTGGACGTTGGCACTGGCGAATGCGCCCCGAAAGCGGCGGTGATGGCGCGGAGGTCCTCAGCAGTGGTCGTTTCATCCAGCGCGATGCCAAGGTGGTCGGCATCGATGCGACGCAGGTTGATGCCGGCAGCGGCGGCGGCAGCGAGGATCGTGTCGGCCTCGCCGGGCACATTGGCGACGATCGTGTCAAAAAACGCGCCGTCCTCGATGGCGACGTCATCGGCACAGAGGGCTCTTTTCAAGCTGGCTGCCTGGTTGTGGACGGTGGTGGCGATGTGGGCGAGCCCCTGTGGGCCATGATAGACGGCGTACATCGAGGCCATCACGGCGAGCAGGACCTGGGCGGTGCAAATGTTAGAGGTGGCCTTGTCGCGGCGGATATGTTGCTCGCGGGTTTGCAGGGCGAGGCGGAAGCCGGGGTTGCCACGGGCATCGAGAGACATTCCGATGAGGCGGCCGGGCATTTTGCGTTTGAGGGTATCCTTGCAGGCCATGAAGCCGGCGTGGGGACCGCCGAAGCCCATTGGGACGCCGAAGCGCTGGGCTGAGCCGACGCAGATATCGGCGCCGAATTCGCCGGGTGGCTTGAGCAGCGTGAGAGCCAATAGGTCTGCTGCAACGATGGTGATGGCCCCGACAGCCTGGCAATTTTGAAAAAATCCGGCGAAGTCATCGATGCGACCGCGGGTATCAGGATATTGGACCAACACCGCGAAAAGTCCGTCGCAAGCTGCCGGATCGAACGCTTGCCAATCGCCGACTAACACGTCGATTCCGTGCGGTTCGGCGCGGGTGGTGACCACGTCGATGGTTTGCGGGTGACAGCGATCAGACACGAAAATCGTCCGGCCTTTCGGCTTGCCGGCCAGCGCCAGGCTCATGGCCTCGGCGGCGGCGGTGCCTTCATCCAGTAGCGATGCATTGGCAACGTCGAGCCCGCTGAGGTCGGTGACGAGGGTTTGGAAATTGAGTAGCGCCTCGAGCCGGCCCTGGGCAATCTCCGCCTGATAGGGTGTGTAGGCGGTGTACCAACCCGGGTTTTCAAGGATATTGCGCTGGATCACCCCGGGGGTGTGAGTGCCGCTATAACCCTGGCCAATGCACGACTTGAGCACCCGGTTTTTGCCCATGATGGCTCTGAGCCAAGCAAGGGCCTCTGGTTCTGAACGCGCTGCGGGCAACTCCAATTCGGCCGCGAGGCGGATGGCGGTGGGCACGGCGGCATCCACCAAGGCGTCGAGCGTGGGGAAGGCGATGGCGTCGAGCATGGCCTGGCGATCGGCCCCCACGGGACCGAGGTGACGGCTGCAGAAATCGAGACGAGCGGACATGGCAGTGATGGGGTGATTGGTTGAAAGCGAATGTGCCTCCCCCCGGTAATGGCTGCAAATGCCCGCCCGTGCAACCCTTGTGAGACGCCTGATCCAAAATTTCCTCTTGGGTCATGCGGTTCTTTCAGCTTGGCATTGGTGGCGGGCTGCGGCAAGCTCCGGCCATGCCTGCTGATGTCATATCGCTGCTGCAACACTTGGTCAGAATTCCTTCGGTCAACCCCGACAACACGCCGGGAACCGGGCACTCCGGCGAAGAGGAGGTGGCCCATTTCCTCGGCGACTGGCTCGAGGCGCTGGGTGCCGAGGTGTTGCTTGAAGAAGTTCTCCCACACCGTCCGAATCTGCTCGCCAGATTTGCACCGTTGGACGGGCGGCCGCGAATTTTGCTGGGGCCGCATCTCGATACCGTCGGCGTCAGCGGCATGACCATCGACCCATTCAGCGGAGATCTGCACGACGGCCGGGTCTGGGGGCGCGGTGCCTCCGATACCAAAGGCCCGATGGCAGCGATGCTTTGGGCGTTGCGACAATGCCGCAGCGAGCTGGCCAAACTGCCGGTGGCCGTGGATTTTGTGGCCTTTATGGGCGAGGAGTCGGGCCAGTGGGGCTCCAAGGATTTTGCCAAACGCCACGGAGCCGAGTACTCGTTTGCGGTGGTGGGGGAACCGACGTCGATGCAAGTGGTCCACGTCACCAAAGGCTCGTTGTGGGCCACCCTGCAAGCCACAGGCAAGGCCGCGCACAGCTCGCAACCCGAGCGCGGCGAGAATGCCATCCTCAAACTCACTCGGGCGCTGGATACCTTGGATCACCATCTGGGCCACGCACTGGCAGCTTTCACCCATCCGGTGCTCGGCGGTTCCACCCTCAACGTCGGAGTGATCCGCGGCGGATCGCGCCCCAACATCGTCCCCGATTTCGCGCAGGCCGAGCTCGATATGCGCATCACCCCGGCACTGGCCGAGGCCGGCGGCGGACTCCGCCTGCTGCGGGAAATGCTCGAGGATTACGCGCTGCCCGTTGAAATCGTCAACGCACACGAAAATCCGCCGATGGACACCCCCGCCAATCATCCGCTGGTGCAGGCGCTGCTCGCCGTGGATCCAGCCACCCAGCTGGCCGGGGCTCCGTGGTTCTCTGACGCCGCACATCTATCGGATGGCGGAGTGCCAAGCATCTGCCTCGGGCCGGGCTCCATCGACCAGGCCCACACAGTGGACGAATTCATTGACGTCTCAGCGGTCCACCACGGCGCAGCATTTTTAGAGGCGTTCATCCGCCGCCTCTAAAGGCGTTCAAATTACCACTTTTTAGCCCGGCATCAGACTTCTCAACACGGACGATAAGTATATTTGCGTAAGTACCGCTTCCGAATCGATCGCTTGCCCCGCCTGCCCATCCAATCACAACCGACTCAAAATCAACGCGTTCCACGAAGCTATGGAAAATCTGAAAAATAGTGAAAAAAAATTCAAATAATTGTTTGCACCCTGGTCAGTTTTCGCTATTCTTACACCGTCACGGAGAAAAGCGCCCTTCCTCCCTCCATCAAAGCCATCCCGAAAAGCCAAGACCGAAACCAAGACCGAAACCAAAACCAACCACAGAAACAGAAAAAACAGTCCATCCAACAACAACAGTCCATCCAACAACAACAGTCCATCCAGAAACAAAACAACCACCTCACATGAAATCGACCCTCCGAACACTCCTCATCGGCTCCGCCGCAATCGCCTCAGCAGGGCTGGCTTCCGCCAGTTTGTCTTACGACTACGACCTGCCTGCTGTTTCCTTCAATAGTTTCACTGGTCCAGGTAACCTGAACTACCCGACCCTTAGCTTTGCCAAGTTCGATACCCTTGGGGGAACCCGAGCACTGACCGGTGTGGAATTTAACTGGACAGTGAATTCAACAATCGACTCAGCGACCCTCAAGAACGATAATTCAGGGGCGGTCGTCTTGTTTGGTGCCACCTTCACCAGATATTTCGCCGCAACTTTAGGAGCTACAAACGTCAAAACCTATGTCGATGCTAACTTCCAAGCTGTTACCCCTCCTGTCTCTTTGAATGTAGGTCAAAGCAACGTTATCTCAAATGTCGCCCTTCCCCAGTACGTAAGCGGTTTTGAAGCCATTGATAATTCATTATTGTCTTCGTTCAACGGGGGCGGTTCTGTCAGTCTAGCTATTGATGATATTTTCGGAGCAAGTTCGTTCGCCTATTCGCTGACCGGTAGTAATACAAGTCAATGGACAAATACTGTCACCGCGCATTCCACCGGCAGCTTGGCTGTTCGATATGACTTCACCCCAGTCCCCGAGCCAGGCAGTATGCTGGCACTGGGTTGCTTGGTCGGTTCCGGGGCCTTTCTCCGGATGCGCCGCCGTGCGTGAGTCCATCGGTGCTGGCGACTGAGTTGCTAGCATTTTCCAAGTCAAGGGTCACTCCGAAAAACCGGAGTGACCCTTGCTTCGTTTAATTCAAGGAGTCTCCCATTAGTAAAAATGTGGCGGCCTCGCGACGCGGGCGTGGGGGAAATCGCTGTGCGAATGCCAGGATTGACTTTCAGAACGGATCAAGTGACCTTGCTTTAGAGGAAGGAGCAAGCACTTCATTTCCCCTGAAATTGCCGTCAGGAGCAAGAACCGCTCAAGAATTTCTAGCATTGTAGCGGCGTGTCTATGACCGCCGATGACGCTGAATCGCCAATAAACCCGCCGCCGCGACAAGGGGCATATCATGCACATCGGCAGTCACAGACACGCCACGACAAGATTCCTCATGGGTCATTGGTGGTCATAGACACGGCGCTACAAGACTCCTCAGGGACCAAGAATCCCCGCATTTGCGATGAATCCCATTGTCCTTTGCGTCCTTGCACCTTTGGGCGAGGTAAACGCAGACTTCCTTACCGTGGGCTAACATAGGATGGGCCATCGGACCGGAAATTAAAACCTGAAAAAATGCGCCAAATGGATTTCCTCCGGGGTCAGGAACTCTGAACCTTTACACCCCGGAGCCTTCTGAGTAAGTCGCTGTAATCCGTTGATTATCAATGCCTGAAATTTGAGGCTTTTC
>JBAXCM010000392.1:0-4694 GCA_037141475.1 Verrucomicrobiota bacterium
CAGGGCAGAGGGGTTCCGCCTAGCCTCGTGAGTCGAAACTCCCCACTGTTGAGTAGCAAGTCTTTCATGGTGATTTTGAAAACGATTTTGACAGACGAGTTGACAGATTCCAGTCCGGGTCGCCAACCATTACTGGGCCACCGTCGCGCAACGGTCGCTCCGTTTGGATTCCAGAGAGGACCTGATAGAATCTTGATCTAGCGGATCATGGGGACCAGCTATCGCCAAGGATTCCGAAATCCGCAAAATCCACTTTCCCGTTTCCGTCCAAGTCGGAGGTGAGTCCTGACTGTTGTTTGCGCCAGTCGGTGCCCATGAGTTTGAGGTCGAGCAGGTCCACCTTGCCATCCATGTTGAGGTCACCAGGCGGCGGGTTAAACAGTGAAATGTTGTCAAGATAAACAGATTTGGTCGAGCCCCCCAGATTAAACACCATCATGGAACTCAAATCCGTTGCCGCTGCCATGGTGAAGATGTAGCGAAAGTGCTGCTTGGTAGCGGTGAGATTCGGGATCCTTGTGCTGCTGTAGTTGGTGTTGGAAGAACCGTTCTGCATCACTTTGGCTTCGATGGTTCGAGTCCCGCTGCTCGTCCATGCATCGAACTCAAAGACGTAGGTATTCCCCAAGACCATGGGAAGACCGGTTTGCTTCAACTGAATGCTCGCGGTGCTGCTGCCGCCATTGGTGATTACATAACTGCTGTAACCGCTGGCGGTGGACCAAGTGGCAGCCGCCGGACTTGTGACCGATGAGGACCATGAAGCCGTGCCGCCGGAAAAATCGCCGTTGGCGACCATATTCTGACCGGGTTTGATGATGTTGACTGCGACGTTTTCCTCGTTGGAGTACGGTCCTTCGACGCCGTTGCTATTCACGGCGGTGACCCGGAAGTAATACGTCTGGCCACTCGTCAGGTTGCTGAGGCTCTTCATCGTTGTGCCCGAGGTGGCCAGCAGGGTGGTGGGCTGTGGCGAGGTGCCACCATAGATGCGGTAGGTCACCACGCTGCTGTCGCCGAATTGGTTGAAGATCAACGTCACATTATCCGGATAGGCTTCCAAAATCAGATAGGGTTTGAGGGCGACCCCGTGCCACGGGCAACGCCAGACGCGGTAGCCTTCGTATTGGTTGACCCAGTTCATCTCGAACGCCTTGGTTCCATCGGGGCGCACTTCCGTTAGTTTGGGCAAATTGCCCACAGCCCAGTTGATCAAAGTATTGCCGTTGGGCAGGCGTTGGACGTTGCCCATGTAAAACGAATAGATGCTGGTGGTCGCGGGGTCCGGGTATTGCCAGACCAGGGTGGCTGTCATAGCCACTGGGTCAATCAAGTATTCGACGCCGCGTGACACCTGGGGACTATGGCCGTCGCCATTGTCAAAGAGCGTGTAATGGTTGTTGCCCAGCGGCCGGATGCAATGCTGGTTGCGCTGGCCATTCAACGGGTCATTGACAAAAGTGAATTGGTTATGTGTGCCGCCGAGCCGCCAGATGATCTCGCCAGTGTCGGCATTAATTTTGGTCACTTCGCTGGTATTGCGGCTGGATAACAGGATGTGGCCGTCGGAATCAATCGCAACGGCATTCATGTGGGTGAAATCGCCGGGATTGGTGGTGGTTACGACGGTATTCTGGCTTGCCGGATCGAGGTGGTCCCAAGCACGCCATTGGAAGATCAGATCTCCTTGCGGGGTGAATTGCTGGATGCAATTTTCGTTGATGCCGACGCTGGTGCTGGCACCGGGAACGTAGCGGCTCAAGTCAACGGTCTCGCCGTGGTCCCCGATGAGGAAATAGGTTCCATCGGCCAGAACCTGCAACTCGTGGTCATTGGTGCTATAACCATTGGCCGGGGGATAGTGGGCGACGAGTTCATAGTGATTGTTGAGGCCGATAAACCCGTTTGATGTTAGCATGGTCAACATTCCATTGGGTTGCACTTTCATATCCCGTTGCTCGCCGGGCATGCGTTGATACCAGATGGGTGAGCCGGAGTTATCGAATATGACATTGTAGGGATTGCCGCCGCCGCCCCGGTTATCAATGAAGATAGGATCCGTGTAGGGGTTGTTATTTGTGGTGATGTTGATGAACGGGAAGTTGCTGGGAACCGACACCCCATTGGGCATGATGCCGGCCTTGCCGGGCGATGCAGGGGTATTGCCAAGCGGCGGGGCCGGAGTTGGCATCGGAGGTTGTGGTGAGATGTTGCCGGTGACAATCCATGGCGTGAGCACCCAGCCGGGGACTACCTCGGAGGGCGCGCTGGTGGCCTGGCCGGGCTTTGCCCAGCCGACCGCGAGGTTGTCGCCGCCGCTGCCTTCTTTTTGCAATGCTTCAATGTAGTATGTTTGGCCGGCCACCAAGTTGATTGCCGCGGATTGTTGTTCGGCGTATGTGGACCATTGTCGCGAATTCGTCCATCCAGGCACATAGGCGATTCGGGTTTTGTTAGCTGGATCGGCATTGGTGCTCAGCCACAGTTCGCTGTTGTCATCGCTGGCAATCCAAAACACATAAGAGCCTGTGCTGGGGGCTGCAAGGTATCCCCGAACCCGGGTGCCGTAGCTATCCGCCCAATTCGTCGGCGCCTCAAAACTGGATAGATAATCACGGCCGGAGGGACTGTTTGGATAGTTGGCGTTGCTTGTCAAATCGCTAACAGCGGTGCCGGAGATGCCGGTCCAGTACTCGCGGAGGATCGAGCCCGTGGGTTCAATAAAGGCGAGTTCCGCCAATTGCACGCCGGCGGCACTGGCTGGGTTGGCGACCTTGGTGATTTCCAAACGATATCCACTGAAGCTCACCGTGCTCGCCAAGGCGAAGGTTCTGGTCTGGAGCCGGCTGCTGAATGACTGATTGGTGCGCGTATCAAGAAGTGTCAGGGCTTTGGATGAGTCCACGCCGTAAAACCGCCAGTCCATCGGATCGCACTCAGGTGCGTCATTGGCCGAGGTGATGGCATATTGATTGAGATAGTGCGTCACGTTGATCGGGTAAACGTATTGGATCCAGCTGGAATTGGCACTTCCGTTAGGGATCACGGAATCCTGCCATTTGGTGGCGGAATTTCCGTCAAAGGCATTTTCCTTGGCAAATTCGGGTGGATTATCGCCTCGGGCGGTGACTGCCGGGGGGTCCGGCATGTGGCCTGAGATCATGAACTGGTATTGATAGGGCTCGATGGCATTTGACGGCGTCAGGGGGGCTAGATTCACCGTGACCAGCTCATTGGACTGGAACGTGTTGTTCATTTGGAAGATGACGGTGCGGTCGTCACTGGCGATTTTGGTGGTGCCGGTGTGGATGCCGCTGCTGGCACCGATCACTTGGATGAATTGCGACAAGTTGGTCACCACCGAGGGCGAAACATCTTTGAAGCGAACAAGCACAAACTGGGTTTGCGCCGGGGTGTATTCTGCCCCGGGCAAGGGCGATAAATACAGATAACCCAAACCCCGGTAATTGCCTGTGGAACTGACCATTACCCTCACCCGGTAAGCCTTGGTGCTGCCGTCTTGGGCCGTGACAGTGTAGTTGACCGCGTTGGTGAAGTCATTGGTGCTGCCTGAAGCCGGAACCGCGGTGGCCAGCGGGGATAGCGTATAGGTGGGTGTGAGATGCGTCAGATCCGTTCCGAATGGAACTGTTAGATAAATATTGGTCCCGGAAATGGTGGCGGCACCTAGCGACCCGAACTTAAAACTGAGAATATCTTTCTGTGCTCCCGCAGGGCCGAACCACTTGTCCATCAGGTAGGTCTCCACGGATACGCGCTCCGCAGCGGTAAGCACCCGGTCGTAGATGATTACTTCAGCCTGAGATTGATCGCCCGAGTGATAAGCTCGGTCCTTGTTGAAACTATCGGCTTGCAGGGGGTTGCCGGAGAGGACCTCCACGAGGTTGTAGCCATTATGTTGGTCGGTGGGCATGGGGAAGGGCGAAGTTCGATCGTCAAATGGCTGAACCAGTGCGCCGTTCACATAGGTTGATCCGGTATTCGACCCAGTGGTGGGATATGTGATATGTCCGCTGTCCTCGCTATATCCGTTATTATCACGGGCCCATCCGGTGAAAAGCGAGCTAGCCGGATTGTCATCGCTGGGCCGATGGAATTGATAGAGACTTGAGTCCGTGAGGAGGAAGCTGCTGCCCTTGAACACTGAGAAGACCGTATGGATGCTGCTGTCCCGGGTGAACTGAAATGCCCCGCTGCTGTTGGCTCCGGCTCCCGCAGTGAAATGAATAGCCGCCAGCCCGGTTTCGGTGCCCGCGTTGGCAAGATATGTGGGGTTTGCATTGCCGCCTGGCACTGTCGCGTTGGCACCATTGCCGCTGAGGTCAGGCCAAGTGCTTATGCTGGCGCCGTCACTTGTGCCGAGGGTTGAAGCGTCGAACCAGCGGGCGTAACCGGCCACCGGGGGAACTGCGGCCTGGGTTGCCCGGGTGGCCAGCAACAGCATGCACACAGTGAATAGAATGGAGAAGAGGCGTTGCATGGTGGGTTATTAGCGTCGAACGCTGATGGGTCTTGCCTGCGGTTCCTAGGGGGTTTGAGCCACCTTCAAGCGACCGTAGCGGGTGGCCGGGCCGGGTGCCGGATCATCCACCACGACGCGCTCCCAAGTGGGGCTGACTGGGTTGAGCTGGGTGACGGATTCGGTGCCAGTAAAGTCGATCCATGAGCCCACG
>JBAXCM010000393.1:0-4673 GCA_037141475.1 Verrucomicrobiota bacterium
GTCACTGAGAAAGAGCACATCTTCGCCATCGCGCATCACCAACAATGTCTCCGCTGAACCGCTGGGCGTCAGCAGGGCTGAAATCAACGGATAGAGGTAGGTGGCCGCTTCATGGCGCAACACCAACACCGCCAGCACCTCCCCTTCTTGGTCGCAAACCGACGCTGCAAGGTCAATGTGGACCTCACCATCTGACGCCCGATAGAAATTAGAGAAGACGGGAGCGTGACTGGCGAGCGCTTTCCGAATGGCCTGACGCGTGGCATCATAGAGATGCACAGAATCAGGGTCATTGGTAGCTAGGAGATTGGCCTTAGTGTCAAACAACAGGGCGCTTCGGTGTTCCGTGTCCTGCATCTCTTCCTCCAAGCAGTCTCGCAATTCCTTCTGGAAATCCGGATTGTCTGGCGCGCCAAGCACATCCCGGACCCCCTTGACCGTTAGAGAATCCTTCGCAGCACGCTCAATTTCCGCCGTCCGTTCCTTCCTCCATTGCTGGATTTGCGAGCACTTGAGGTGGTTAATGGCAGCTAGCGTTTGGTAATATCCATCAGCAATTTTGCTTACCTCAACCCGGTAACTCCAGTAACCAGCGCTCATCAACCCTAACGTGAAGAACAGCAGAATGGCCACAGCTCTACGGCAAATCCTCTGTTGATTCAGCGATGGCTGGGTATTCATGCGCATGGAATACGGACAGAATACTCAACAATTTCTGCTTTGTCCAGCCTAATCCGGTTTCGCAAGACCGATGGCGGAGGGCTAACCGGTGATGCCGAGTTTGGCGCGGAGGGTTTCGATTTCGGCGGACAATTCGCCCCAGCGGGAATAACTGGTTTCGAGGCCCTGGGTGACTTTTTCGACGGCGTTGGAGGTTTCGCGAAGCAGGTCGGCATCGGCGGCGCAGGCCTCACCGGAAAGGTGTTGGGTGAGGGTGGCCTGTGCGGCCTCCAAGTCGGCGATCTTGGTTTCCAAGGCTGCGAGTTCGGTTTCGCGGGGCTTGAGGACTTTTGAGCGCAATTCGCGGGCCTCGGCCTCGAGCCGCCGCTGGTCTTTGCGGGAGATATTGCTCTTGCTGTTCGATCCAGCAATACCAGCGGTGGTGGTGGTGGTTGTTGTCGCACTGCGGGCGGGCAAACCCCGGCCAGCTGCGAGGGCTTGGTCGCTGGCGGATTTTTCGATATAGTAGGAGATATTGCCGTGATAGAGGACGGGGTGGCGGCCGGGGCGAAATTCGAGGGTTTTGGCGACGAGCGGATCGAGGAAGGCCCGGTTGTGGGAAACAATGAGCACGCTACCCGGATAGTCGATGAGCGCTCGCTGTAACACGTCCTGCGATTGCATATCCAAATGATTGGTTGGCTCGTCGAGGATGAGAAAATTGGCTGGGGTAAGCAGCATGCACACCAGGGCGACGCGTGATCGCTCGCCACCGGAGAGGACTCCGACTTTTTTGAAGACGTCGTCGCCGCGGAAGAGGAAGCAACCTAACAAGCTCCGGGCATGCGGCATGCTCTCCCGCGAGGCGGCCTTTTCGACAGTCTCCAGAACCGTCAGATCGGGGTTGAGTTCATCGGAATGATTCTGTGAGAAAAATGCCGGGGCTACCTTGTGCCCGAAGCTATGACTGCCGGCATCGGGTGCCTCGCGAGCGGTGATGATGCGGCAAAATGTGGACTTGCCCGCACCGTTGGGGCCGACGATGGCAATCTTTTCGCCCTTGTTAATTTCGAAGTCAAAGCCGCTGAACACGTTGAGCGGGCCATAACTCTTGGCCACACCATCAAGCTTGGCCACCAAGTGCCCGGAGGCCGGTGGGGCCGGAAACTTGAACTTTACCATCGCATCATCCTGCTCGGGTGCCGGAATACGCTCGATTTTAGCCAGCAACTTGATCCGCGACTGAACTAGGGTCGCCTTGTTCGCTGAGGCGCGGAAGCGGTCGATGAAGCGCTGGGACTCGGCGATCTCCCGCTGCTGGGACGTGTACTGCTTGAACAAGATTTCGCGGCGCAGGACCGACTCCCGTTCAAAGAACGAGAAATTGCCGGCATATTCCTCGGCCCGGCCATGGTGGAAGGCGATGGTGCGGGTGCACAGCATGTCTAGCAAGGCCCGGTCATGGGAGATGAGAAGGATCGCCCCGGGGTAGTTAACCAAGTACTGCTCGACCCACAACTGGGTGTCGATGTCGAGGTGGTTGGTCGGCTCGTCCAACAACATCACCTCAGGCTCCTGGAGGAACAATCTGGCCATGGCGATACGCATTTGCCAGCCGCCGGAAAACTCGGAGCAATCCCGGGTGAAGTCGCTTTTCTGGAAGCCAAGCCCTTGGAGGACGGACTCGATGCGTGGTTTCATGCGTTCGGGGTTGGTGGCGTCGAGTTGGAGTTCGAGTTCGCCGATGTCCTCCAACATTTCGGCATACGGCGACGAACGCGGATCCAACTTCGTCAACTCCCGAGACAACCGGTCAATCTTTCCCCGCAAAGCCACCGCTTCACCAAACGCCGACTCGGTTTCCACCCACAACGAACGACCGGTCACATGAATCCCCTCCTGCGGCAGGTACCCGATGCGCGTGCCTTTGGGGGCATGGATGGCCCCGGCGCTCGGTGGAAGGAGGCCGGCAATGCATTTCATGAGGGTGGATTTACCCGCGCCATTGTGGCCGGCAAAGGCGATGCGTTCGCGTGGTTGCACGGAAAAGGCAAGGTCATTGAAAAGCACGCGGGCACCAAACTCGACGCGGAGGGACTGGACGGAAATCATCGGGGGCGCAGGTTGCACTGACCAGCGCAGAGGTCAAGGCCGGAGATGGGGACGGCAACCAGATGCCATGATGGATTTTTGCACGGTGTCTGGATGATAGGACCACCAGGTTTTTCAAGCGACATGGGCACATTCGCAACTCAGCGTAATTCCAATGAGTTACCAATGCAACAAATCGTGCAGCAACGGGGGGGCCGGCTAAAAACCACGGTCCAGCAGGCTCCGGTGGAATCCATCCCTATGCCCAATTTCATACCCAATCACGATGCAGGGAGCTGCCGTTTTCTCAATTTGCGCACCCCGCTGCTTACCAACCCGTGCCCTCATTTCATACGCACGGAAGCCCTCAAGTCTCACGATTTCCTCAAGGCCGCCGACAGCACTCTCCGGGGCATCGGTGTCAATTTGTAATGTTGAAGGACCTCATCGAAATTCGCGCTTATCAGGCGGAGCCACGCCGCCTTCGGATCACGGCTTGACCCAGTTGAGCCCCTTTTCTTGGCGCCACCGTCGATAGGCGCTGAACTGCTCCCCCTTGCTGAGCTTCTGGCGTGCCGGATCCTCCGCTAGGAACGTCTCAAACTCACCCCTCGGTGTGGATGTTCCAGAGGCAACCACCGCTGAAGCTCTCACTGTGTCGCGTGATTTAAGTGCCCGCTCGATACTCCGCAAACTCTGCCCATTGCGGATCACCGCCAGCAAAATTGATAGCAACAATCCCGTGCACACCCCAAGCAGGATGAGGCAGGCAAATAGTTCCGTCTCTGACATGCGGACAGCCTGCCCGCCACCCCGCCACTTGCCAAGCCGAATGCATGGCAACAGGCAAATCGTGAAAAACCAGCTTGGTTGGGAGCTTTGCCGGGGCTGCGGTGGGATGCCCCTTGCCAACCCCGGCCGAGAGGACTTCAGGGTTCCCTCCCCGGCTTTAAATTGCCGGGGAAGTGGCCCGCAATTCCAGAAAGTCATCTGGAAATCCTCAGAGGCCTGTCAGCCCGGCAGTATGCCATCCCAGGGCATCGTCCTGGGTAACGATCAAACTGTTGCTTATGATGGCTCAATGCCCGCCCCATGTGCGTTGGACACTTCAAAAGAGCATGAGGACGAGCCACAAAGAGATGTGCCAAATCAGTTGCCACCGAGATCAGGGACTGTGGACTTCAGCACCGACTCGTCCTTCCGGCGGCTGCGCAGACACAGGCCGGAGCTGAGCAACCCCGCAAGGGCCAACACGCTGGTGGGTTCGGGAACTGCGCTGAGACCTGCTCCCGACTCCCAGTTAAGAGTTGAACCGTTGAAGGAGAACTGGCCGCGACCGGCTACAACCCCGTTAGATGCCAATTGACTGGCGCCGCCTGATCCACTGAAAGTGAACATTTTCCCGTTGATCATGAAACTACCGCTGCCGATGAATAAATTTTCCCACGTGCGGCTTTGGTCCCAGAAGGTACTCGTGAAATTCGAGCCGCCCAGGACGATCTTGAATATTGCCCCGCTATCGACGCTGAGCTCACCAGCGGCCTCCACTTGACTGTAGGTTCCCTTTGGCGTGTCCTCCGAACCGAACGAGGATCCATCCAAATTCCACTCGAAGATGGATCCCGAGTTGAACGTTAACGAACTGCTAAACGTTTGCTTGCCGACGGCCCCGGACGTCGCGCCTGGTGCATAAATGCCGCCGGACTTGATCATAGTTGCGCCACCGATCGTTCCAACACCGCCCAAAGTTGCACCGGATGCCACCGTCACCGTGCCCGTAGCGAGTGATTGGTCGCCATTGATCCACACGGACCCCGCATCGACGTGAGTGGCCCCGCTGTAGGTGCTCGTGCCGGATAGAACCAGTGTGCCGCTGCCGGACTTGGTGATGCCAAAGCCAGTGCCGGCAAGGGAGCCTGAAA
>JBAXCM010000394.1:0-4642 GCA_037141475.1 Verrucomicrobiota bacterium
GGATTGTACACCGCTATGCCATGGCCGCCGTTGCGGTTCATCACCGTGAAGCAGGGCACATCCGTCGGCCCGTCACCCACATACACCATGTTTTCAAACGGAATCGGCCGCAAGTCCACCGGCATGTGGTCGTTGACGTCCTGCTCGTAGCTGAGCATGCCCTTGTTGATGCGAAACAGAAATTGAGTTTTGGTGGTGTGCGAGATGGCGCGTTTTGGAAAACTGATGCGGCCTTCGGCATCCTCGCCGAACTCGCAGCCGAAGATGGCCTTGACGTGAGGTTGGAGGCGGGAGCCGTCGAGCAGGGCTTTGAGGCCGGAGGAAATGATGTAGTGTTCCACCTTGATGCCGGCAGCCTCGTGTTCGGCGCTGAGGCATTTGGCCGGCAGGGCTTGAAACAATTCCGGCAGACCCGGGAAAAACCGCAGTCCGGCACCCAGGCTGGTGAGGCGGGCATTGGTCACCCGGTCCATGCCGAGGTAGTCGAGCAGGCATTTCATGTAGGCCAATTCGCCATCCCATTGCTGCTCGCGCACCAGAGTATTGCAGCGCTGCCAGAATTGCGCAGGGTCGATCCCAAACTCCGGCAACAGCACATCATCCTGCATGTAGAGCGGGCTCAGCGTCTGATCGTAGTCGTAAATCAGCGCAATGATGTTTTGAGGGGTTGCCATCGGGCCAACAGCCAACCAATCCCTCACCTCCGCGACAAGCAGCAAATCCAAAACACCGCTAAAACCAGATCGAGGTCAGTGGTTCTGAGACTATGGGTGTCTTAACTGGGGATTTTCCGGTTTCGGGCTTTACTTTCAAAGTCACTGGCGCTGTGCTTGCCGGGATGATTCTTCGTGGTATTTTGGTCGTCTGGCCGCTGCTGCTCCTGTCGCTTTGCGCGCAGGTCTCGTCAGTCTTGCCGGATCCCAGCCACACACCTGCGGCGGATATCATCACACCGGTACCTCTTCCCACCGTGCCCTTTGGCTCTTCTGACCTACTTAAGGTCGAGCTGCCCAAGGAGTTGAAAATCGACAATCAGGGGATTGTCGAGGGAGACGTCAAGACCGGCGTGCGCTTGGGCGGCCCGGTCAAAATCGATGGCGACAACGGATTGCAAATCTTCTCAGACAGCGCCCTGCTGAATTTGCAGGAAAAATCACTGCTGCTGGAGGGGCACGTCAGTGTCTATCAGGGAAACGTGTTCCAGCGGGGTCGCCGTGCCGTGTACTTCTACGAGCGCAAGTTTCTTGATAGCCGTGACCTGACGCTCTCGATGGACCCGATTCTCATGGAGGCGGGCAGGTTCACTGCGCAACAACTCGGTAGCAAGCAGGTATTTATTGGTCAGGATGCGGGCATTACCACCGATGATGAGGAGGAGCCGGACTTTTGGCTGCGTGCGTCTGAGACCAAGGTTTACCCTGGCGACAAGATTACTTTCAAAAACCTGCGGGTTTATGCCGGAAGCGTGCCCGTTTTCTGGTTACCTTACTTGAGCCAACCCCTGCAGGGCGAGCTCGGCTACCATTTTATTCCAGGTGCCCGCTCCGGCTGGGGACCTTATGTGCTCAATACCTATGGCATCATGCTCGGCGGAAAACCGAACGAGTTAACCGGCGAAAATGAGAATGCCTGGTTGATGTCCAACTGGCATCTGGACCTGCGAGGCACTCGCGGTGTGGGCACCGGTGTGGACTTCAGTGACATCCACAACAAGGATAACAAGAACCTCAGTGGCTTGCAATTGTACTTCCTGCATGACCTCAACCCCCAGACCACCAACTCGGGCGTGGCTCGCGGCGTCGTCGACCCGGAGCGCTACCGCGTCGAACTGAAGGACCGCCAAACCCTCAAGTTTGGCGAGGACCACGCGACGTGGCACCTAGATACCAATCTGACCCTGCTGAGCGACAACTACTATCTGGGGGACTTTGAGCCGGAGCGCTATCACAATGATCCGCAGCCGGACAACACGATTGGCCTCTACCGCCACGAGGACACCTCGCTGCTGGCGCTTTTCACACGCTTCCAGCTCAACGATTTCCAACGCACCTCCACCCGTCTGCCCGAGCTCGCCTTCGACCAAGCCCGAGGCCCATGGCTCGGCTTACCGGTCCTTCACGAAGGCAGCACGGCCTTGTCTGTGCTAGCCGTCCAAGCCGACGGACTCACCCGCCAAACCCTCATCACACCGCTGCTGGCCATGCCGCTGGGCGATATCCGGGAGGCAGCCTTGCTCAACCAGTTGCCTGAATACCAGCGCCTGCTTGTCCAGCGCATTCGCAGCCTCCCCCCTGGAGATCCGCGCATCGACTCACTTACCGACCAATTGCTCAACGTCGGCTTCACCCGCTTCAATACCTATCAGGAATTCTCAATGCCGCTGAATTTGAGCGAAGGCATCAGCCTGACCCCGCAGGCCGGGCTCGGCTACACCCGCTACATGGCGGTGGAGGGACCTAGCGGCGCGGCCGAACGCAGCTACATGCATGCCGGGGTTGAGGCGGCGGTGAAGTTTACCAAAAATCTGGGGGATTTTCACAGCCCCGATTGGGGGTTGGATGGTCTGCTGCACGTCATCCAGCCCTATGCCAATTGGTCACTCGTATCCACCAGTGGATTTGATCCAACGTACCCGCAGGTGGATCGACTCACCGATTCGACCCAGCCGCCAACTCTCTCGCCGGCGCGTTTCACGGCCACCGATGCGCTTAGCAACTGGGACATTGTTCGCCTCGGTACCCGCAACCGCTTGCTGACCCAGCGCGACGGTCAGGCGTATGAATGGCTTTATCTGAACACCTACATCGATGGTTTCATCACGGATCCACTCCTCAACCGGACGTTTTCCAACCTCTATAACGACTTTCGATTCAGTCCGGTGCCGTGGTTGAGCCTGGGCATGCAAACCCAGTTTCCGATTTACGCAAGCGGCTCCGGCTTCAATGAATTCGCCACCAATCTGCGCTACCTGCCACTGCCTGACCTCGAGTTCACACTGGGTTACCGTTGGCTCAGAGGCAATCCGGCATTGCCGGATTCCAATCACATCGACCTGCACGCCTACGCCCGAATCAATGAAAATTGGGGGGTAGGCATGCAACAGACCGTCGAAATGGATGACCATACCTTCGAGGTCCAGCAATACACCCTGCACCGCGATTTGGGCAACTGGGTCGCCGGGTTCGGCCTGACCCGCCGCGATAACCGCATCCAGAAGAGCTATGGCCTCATTTTCAGCCTCACCTTGAAGGAATTCCCCTCCGTGACGCTGCCCTTCCGCATCGACAATTGAATCCGTGTCGAGCACAGGTGTTCCGGCCTTGGTACGGCCGCTTTAATTGCCAAACATCGGAAACGTGGCTCCGGGGCGCAACAGTGTCGGCGGCTTGATGTCAAATGAGCGTACCGATCCAATCTGATAGGGCCCGTAGGCGATTGGAATCACCGTGAGCAACAGCGCCAACTCACCATCCACCGTGAGCTTCCCTACACGCACTACCGCCCCATAGTTGGGACTCCTCTTCACTCCCAAAATATCCCGGCTCTTGAAATAACCCGCAGCCGCCACATCAGTCGTCGGAAATACATACTCAATATGCACTGGATAGGGTGCGGCCGCCGCATACTCATCGGGTTTGACCCATGCTTGGGCCCGTATCACAAACCCCGGATTGAAAAAATCCGCTGGGCCAAGCGTCCGCACTCTGGACACTTGATAGTCCCCTTCAATGTATGTTAGCATCAGGGGGCGGTCGAAATTGTTGAGGTAATTGCGCAGCAGCAAGCCATTGGTGCTCTCCTGTTCTTTGCCGGAGAGACCGAAAAATCTGTGATACAAATCTTTGGGAGCTAGCCCGGTGCCGTTGGGTGCATCCTGTGCCGCATACGCTTGGAGGATCGGCAGACGGTGCAGCCTGCGTAAAATCTCATAATTCCGCGGTCGCTCGATGTTTCTGAAAACATCCAGACAGACAGCCCAGCTGATCACCGCAAAACACAACGCCAAGACGTTCGCCAACAACCACCAAAAATATGCGGGTCGTCTCGGCTTGGGCTGTTCCAAAATGCGGGGCATGGCTTGAATACGGGTCGTCGCAGCTTCCCGCAGCACACTCACCGCGGAACACCCACAGTCGTAGCCGTCCCGCATTGAATTGAAAACCGCAAATCGTACAAATCCGCAACCCCTCCCCAACTACCCCCCCATCATCACCTCAACACCCGAAGAAAAATTCAAAAAAAACTTGACGCTGTCCCGTTAGGCATTTTCATTCTCTTCGCTCACGGCGTGCCGGCGATGCCCTATCATGGGTGGATTATAGCCTCATTCCAGAGCCCATTGCTTTTTCTCCCTACTCCATGCCCAATTCCATCGCTCCCGTTACCTCCTCCGTTGACACTCCCCATACCGATGACTCTCAAATCGATCCGCCGCTCCAATCTGCTGAGCAGGCGCAAACCCGGGCGGTTCTTGCGGACACGGTGGATGTGGCACCATCCGTCCCGCATGCCCGTGGTGATGACGCTGATGAGTCGGCTGCCCATGCCATTCTTCTCGAACCTGACGCCCACCCTGTGAATACCTCGCCCGACCTCACCGCGCCATCGCCAGAAGCCGACACGCCGCCAGCCGTCCCTATGG
>JBAXCM010000395.1:0-4631 GCA_037141475.1 Verrucomicrobiota bacterium
ACATACCAGCGCGCTCATCACCGGCACCGGCAAGCTCAGCGTCACCACCGGCCCTTCTGCCAGCAGTGGCGGCTACGCCGCCTGGGCCAGCACCCACTCAGGCAGCGGCGCACCTAACGAAGATGCCAATCATGACGGGGTTCAAAATGGCGTCGCCTATTTCATGAATGCAACCGGCCCCGCCACCAATCCGGGCATCACGGGCAACTCTGTGACTTGGCCAAACGGCGGCAACATCCCGGCCACTGACTATGGTACCCAGTTCGTCGTTCAAACCTCGTCCGACCTGGCGCTTTGGACCGATGTACCACTCGCTAACCTAACCACTAACACCAGCGGCCCCGGCGGATCGCTCACCTACACCCTCCCCACCGGCGCGGGCAAACTCTTCGTCCGCCTCGTCGTGAGGCCGAACTGACCGATGGGGTCAGTCCTCGCACGGTAACAATTATTTGAGACATTGAGGTTCCGCCCACAGCCGACAATTTGGGAATCCGACTTGCTCGCTGGGTTGTGGAAAGCGAGGTTGAACACTGAGTTTTGCTGATAGGTGCTGCGACCCTGGTCATGGCACGAGTTTTGAGCCTGCACTGCTAATACGCCCTTATTTGGAGACTGATGGATCGATGGCGAGGAGCGCAAACTCCTTGTGATGCACACTAAACTGCTGCAAGCGGATGGTAGAAAAGCCCATGGTCGCTAGGAAAGCGAACCATATCGCCTTGTCCTTGACCTGGAACAGATCGGTGAGTTTTAGGGTGAGCAAAACGCTGCGGATGCTCGGAGCCATCTTGCAGAACCGTGCGCATTCCTTGAGCACCACCTCGGGCGACTGGTTCATGTCGGACATGAACCAACTGACGCCTTGTCCGAGGTCGCGCTTGCTGGCTAGGGCAGCGGGTTTTCGACAGTGGAAAAACCACGGCTCGTTAGGCGGGACGTCCGAGCGGTTAGATACAGCCGAATCGAGGACGATCTCAGCCATTTTTGCGGGGTCGATGCCGATGGAGGAAATTCCGCGTTGCAAGAGCGAGAGGACGACACCGCCGGGAGCACAGCCGAGTTCCACGACGATATCTGCCGGGGTGAGTGGCAACGCAAAAAACCGCATGGCTTCCTCCAATTTGAGCCATGCCCGGGAAGGGGACTCCATGGGCATCACGGTGCCCGAATCCCCTGCTGGATCGGGACTGAGAAATGGCGCATGACGGTGCAGCCCCGCCCAGAATTCAGTGGGTCCGAGTTCCACCACCGTGCCGATCAGATCGCCGGGCCTCGGGCTGGCCGAGCAGGGAAGCCCCTGCATCTTGCGCTCGAAGTAACGGGCATGATGAATCAACGAAGCCGAACGGACGCGCCGGAGTGCCTCCTCCTGGGTCGGCGATTTACCTAGCGAAAGACACAGGCGCCTGGCACAGGCGATCTCAGCGGTGAGCGAAGCGAATGCAAATGGCGCGTCAGCCTTAAAGGTCACAAAGCCCCTGCGCTGATAGCTGGGGCGCCACCCGAGGGCCATCAATTCCACTTCGAGCTTCAGCGCCTTCTCGGACCCCGGGTTGCAGAGGGCGAAAATATACTCGGATTCGATACGGTTCACGGTCCGCTGAGACTGGAAATACTCATGCTTGCCAGCAAGATCAATCTCAACTTTGTGCTTTCCAGCGGCAACCGCCAAGCGCAGGTTGAGGCCATGAGCAACCGCCCGCAACCCCTCGATCTAGCCGTTATCGGCGGTGGTGCGTCCGGGTTCTTCACGGCACTGCAATTTGCAGATCTGGCAGGCGGCAAGCGGGTCGCCATCTTCGAAAAAAGCGCTCAAGTCCTCCAAAAAGTCCGCATCTCCGGTGGCGGTCGCTGCAACGTGACCCACGCCTGTTTCGATCCTCGCGAGCTGGCCAAATATTACCCCCGCGGTGCCCGTGAATTGCTCGGCGCATTCCACCACTGGCAACCCGCCGATACCGTCGCGTGGTTCAAGCGCTTCGGGGTCATCCTCAAGACCGAGCCGGACGGGCGGATGTTCCCTAACACGGATTCCTCGCAGACCATTATCCGCTGTTTTCTGGATCGAGCTGCTCAGTTGAAGATTCCGGTCTATCAAAATCATTTTCTAACCGGCATCAGCCGACTCGAATCCGGCGGTTTTTCGCTAAACTTTGCACATCTGGCGGAACCGGTGGAGGCGCATACAGTTTGCCTGGCTGCTGGTTCGCTCAATGGCAGCCCGCTGCTCCAACAGCTCACGGCCCTTGAGCAACCCATCGCCGCGCTGGTGCCATCGCTCTTTGCATTCAATGTTAGCGACCGCCGAATCACCGACTTGGCGGGCGTCGCGCATCCGAGAGTTGCGGTCCGTCGCACCGGGGGCCACCCCGCCCAGCATGGCCCCCTGCTCATCACTCACCGAGGTTTCAGCGGGCCGGCCATCCTGCGGCTTTCCGCATGGGATGCCCGCCCCATGGCGGATGCCAATCACCATTTCCCCGTCACCATCGATTGGTTGCCCGAGTTAAAGCCGTCAGAACTTGTGGCACGCTTCGCCGAGATTCGTCACTCGCAAGGGGCTAAACTCGTTCGCAACACACCGATTTCGCCCATTCCTCGACGCCTGTGGGAACGCATGGTCGCTTGTTGTGACGTCGCGGACCAAGCCACTTGGGGCCAGTTGCCAAAGGCGGCGAGCCAACGTCTGCTAGATGCGTTGAAATCCTCGCGCTTCGAGGTTACCGGCAAAACCACTAACAAGGATGAGTTTGTCACCGCCGGAGGGATCGACCGCAAATCCATCGACTTCCAGACCATGCAAAGCCGCGTGGTACCTGGCCTGTATTTCACCGGTGAGTGCATTGACATTGATGGCATCACCGGTGGTTTCAACTTTCAAGCGGCATGGACCACGGCCCACGTCGCCGCCACTGCCATCGCCAACCGGTAATCTCAGGCCCCGGCATCGGTTGATCTCCGGCAATCGGGCGTGCCTTGTACACACATCTAACCCCGACAATACGCTGGTCCGATCGGACCAGCGTCCTTGAAAAGGCGAAGTTGCTGTCATTAGGTCAAGTTACCTGCTCTTGGACGTTCGGCGAGCTCAACCGAGCCGCCTTCAACTCTTGCGCCTTGGATCTGAGGCGTAGCCTCGCAAGCGTATTGTCGCCATCAAGGGCTCACAAAATCATAGCTGCCACCACCCACCGCAAAGACCGCTGCACCGTGATCCATGCGCTGGAAATGCACGCCCTCAGCCTGGCCAGCTGGCTGGCCGCCTTCCGTCACACCGCCGGCATCCTTGGCCGGAATAAAGACCGTGGCCTCAGCACCAAAAGGCACCACCAGATGCAATTGAAAACGTTGATCCATTTTTTTCCACTCGCTGGTGACCGGACCACGGGCCGATTGATAGGTAGCTTTCACCCACCGCAGATCTCCGACGGGCTGAGGGGCGATGAGGATTTTATCAAAGCCAACGGCAGCGTCGGCCGGGCGGATGCCACCGAGGCAGTTGAAAAACCACTGGCTGATAGAACCGAACATCGGATGGTTATTGGAATAGGTGTTATCGCTGCCGGCCCAATGTTCCCAAAGGGTGGTGGCACCGTTGTCTAACATAAAGCCCCAGCCGGGGAAATCAGCTTGGTTCGCAATCGTGAACGCAAGGTCCGCCCGATGGTTGTTCGTAAGCGCATCGAACATGAACTTGGTGCCGGCAATGCCAGTCGTTAAATGCCCCTTCTGGTGGCCGTGGATATCCTCAACCAAGCACTTGAGTGCCAGCGACCGGAGCGACTCGGGCACCAGGCCTGAGTACAAAGCGATGGCTTGGCATGCCTGACTGCCGGAACCAGCGACGCCGGTTTTTGGATCGAACAGTTCGTGTTGATAGGCTTGGCTGATGTGATCGGCTAACTCGTTGAAGCGGGCGACATCGGCGGTGAGGCCGAGACTGCTGGCCATGCCGGCCAGAATTTTGGCGGATTGATAGAAAAGCGGCGTGACCAGTGGCGGCACGGGTGCTGGAACCAGACTCTCGTGGTCGCCAAGACCGTCCTTGATGACACCGCCGGGATTCTGCCCTGCAACTAACAAAAGCCAGCGACGAGCGACCGCATATTGCTCCTCCAAGAGGCGGCGGTCACCATGATAGCGATAGAGCTGGGATATGAGCAACGGCTGGGCCATCGCCCAACCGACGCCACAATAGTCGATGCCGGCAAATGGCGCAGTGTCGGTGAGCATTCCGTCGGGCCGGACACTGTCCGCCCAATCGCGCACACATTTCTGATAGAAAGTGGCCATGTCGAAGTTATACAAAAGCGCCTCGCTGGTGGCGACGATGTCGCCGCCGTAGCCGAGTCGTTCACGATGCGGACAGTCCGACTGGACGCTGATGAGGTTAGAAACAAACGTCCGGCGGCACATTTGCTGGATGCGATTGAAACGCTCGTTAGAGCAAGTGAACGAGCCGGCACTGGCGACGTCGCTGTGGAGGCGCAGGCCGGTGAGGGCGGCAAGAGGCGGAGCCTTGGGCAGGCCGGTTAGTTCGAGATAGCGAAAGGCGTGGAAGGTGAAATGTGGGATATAGGTTTCCTCTCCGCCGCCTTTGGCAATATAGGTGTCACACTGCCAGGCGA
>JBAXCM010000396.1:0-4629 GCA_037141475.1 Verrucomicrobiota bacterium
CGGCAAACCCGGCAAACCCGGCAAACCCGGCAAACCCGGCAAACCCGGCAAACCCGGCAAACCCTGCAAACCCGGCTGATGCAGCCAACCCGGCAAACCCGGCTGATGCAGCCAGTCCGCCTAGCCCGAGTGCTTCGCCGCACTCTCCGACTGCCGCTGCGGAGCTGGCAGATCTCGCCTCGCGGCAAGAGCAAGTGGCAGCGGCGCTCGCCGCCCTTGAGCAGGGGAAAACTGCCGAGGCCGCCGCAGATCTTGCGGCTCTTCGCGCTCAGGAGACCGCAGCATTGGCTGAAGAAATCCGCCAAACCCCGCAAGTCAATGGCCCGGCCGGGCCGATGCAACAGGCCGCACAATCGTCCCAGCAGGCGACCGCCCAAGCCAAGCAAGCCGCCCACACGGATGCCCAAGGCAAACCTGCCGAAGCATCCGCCAGTCACGGTCAGGCCGCGCAACAGCTTGAACAAGCGGCCGCTCAGCTGACCCAAGCGGCCGCTGAGTTTTCCCAGCAAGCGGCGCAGGCCGCTGGCCGCCAGCCCAGTCCCCAGCAGGCACCCATCCCCGGCAAACCTCTCGCCGACGCCTTCCAACAGGCGTCTCAAGCCGCCACTTCCAAATCCCCGGCGGCCGCCGCCAGCGAGGCCCACTCCGCCGCTCAGGCCCTCGCCAAGGCTGCCGAGGCCACCCTTCAAGCGATGCAGGGCCCGGCATCAGGCAAACCCGGCCAGCCACCTCCGCCCAATCAACCCGGCCAGCCGACCCCACCGGGCACGCCACCCGACGATTCGCTGCGCAATCCCCAAGCGGCTCCAGGCGTGCCTCCGGAGCTCGCCAAGCTCGGAGTTTCCGCTGCAGATTGGGAGAAAATCAAGGCGTCGCTCAAGTCCGAAGTTGGCGGCAGCTCCACCATCGCCCTGCCCGAGGAATACCGCGATCTGGTGCGCCGTTACTTCGAGCAAATCTCCAAATCCGGCCCCCCATGAACTCCCTGTCCGCTCCAGCCCGTCCAGCGCTTGGGCACCACCCACGTCCAGCGCTTGGGCACCGCCGGCGTCTAGTGCATGGGGAGCGCCGGCGTCCCGCCGGCTGTGTTCGGCATCCTGCGGGGCACTCTTCAGCTAATGCAACGCCCATCATCAGCCCAATGATCCCTCGCTCCACCCGT
This sequence comes from Verrucomicrobiota bacterium, assembly GCA_037141475.1. Classification (GTDB taxonomy): domain Bacteria; phylum Verrucomicrobiota; class Verrucomicrobiia; order Verrucomicrobiales; family Akkermansiaceae; genus Luteolibacter. The sequence continues at coordinate 1,163 of JBAXCM010000396.1, forward strand.
CACTTCCACCTCATCCAAAATTCCATCCTAACCATCGTCTTCCTCCTCCTTGCCCAATTTTCTATCGCCCAACCCACTGGCGTTGATCCGGTATTTGCCGAGTGGCAGGCCAAGGCCACCCCCGCTGTGGAAAACGCCCTCACCTACCTCCAGCACATCCAGAAAGAGGATGGCTCGTTTGAGGGCACCTATGGCGATTCCACCGGCGTTCCGGCCCTTGTCGGCATGGCATTTCTATCCAAGGGCCACCTGCCCACCGAGGGTCCCTACAGTGTTGCATTGAACCGCTGTATCGACTTTATTCTCGCTAACCAAAGACCTGACGGGGTTTTTGAAAAAGGCAACGCCGGCAACGGCCCGATGTATGCCCATAATATCTCAACCCTCTTTCTTTCCGAAGTCAGCGGCATGGTCGATCCCGACCGCCAAGCCCGCATCTCCGCCGCCCTACCCAAGGCCCTCGCCCTGATCCTGCGTGCCCAGGCCGTCCCCAAGGACGAAAATAACCGTGGCGGCTGGCGCTACCAACCCGGCGCGAACGACTCGGACACATCCTGTTCCGGTTGGGCGCTCATGGCCCTGCGCTCCGCCAAACTCAACGGCGCAGCCATCCCTGACGCCGCCATTGCCGCCGCCGTCGAGTACCTCCACCGCCACCAACAGGAAAAGGACGGCGGCTTCGGCTACACCAGTCGCGACGACCACGCCCAGACGCTCACCGGCATGGGCCTGCTCTGCCTCGAACTCTGCGGCGAACACGGCAGCGAGCGCACCAAGCATGCCGCCGACTGGCTCCTGCGCAACTTCCGCTCACTCCCTGGCAACCAGTTCGAGTATTACGCCAATTACTACAATGCCCAGGGGATGTTCCAAATCGGCGGCCGCCATTGGCAGGAATACGCCAACTGGATGTACGCCACCTACCTGCCCAAACAATCGCCCGACGGCTCATGGGACAGCCACGAGGCCGGCCGCATCTATGGCACCGCCATGATGGTGCTCGCCTTTACCGTGCCTTGGCGCCAACTCCCGATCTACCAGCGCGACGAAACCGTCGATGAGGACGCCCGCTGACGGGCACGACCCACCTTGGCGCTTGGATGCCCCTGGGAAAGCATGACTCGACTTGTGAAATGAGCGACTGCTGGCGGCTTGAGGATTGGATCACCGGCTTGAACCGACCTTGGGAGGATTCGTTTTTCAAGCCGGCTGGCCGCCAGGTGGAACACTCAAAAGTCGGTCATGCTCTGATCGAAAAAACCCAGATAGTCGTCGGGGGTTGGGCCTTCACGCCAGTCCATCGCGCTTTTCGGATGGCGGTTCATTTGACCGGTGATGTTGTACGGGATCGACGGACCCCAATCAAATTGCTGGCGCATCGGCAGAATCGTCTTCTGGATGGCTTCGATCACCGGCCGGAGCTTGAATTTCGGGTTGCGCAGGAAGCCTAGCAAAATTTCCATCGGGCAATTGCCAGCCCCCCGGCCGAGGCCCATGAGAGTGGCATCGACGCGGTTGGCACCGAGGATGATGGCCTCCACGGTGTTGGCGAAGGCGAGTTGCAGGTTGTTGTGGGCGTGCATGCCAATGTGTTTGCCGGTTCCTTCGACCGCCTTGGTGTATTTGCGCACCAGGTGGTCGATTTGCTCGCGGAACAGGTTGCCGTAGCTGTCCACCACCACGATCGTGCCGGCAGACGACTTGGCACCGATTTCCAGCGCTTGGTCGATATCAGCTTCGGCCACCACTGAGATGGCCATAATGTTGAGCGTCGTTTCATAGCCCAGGTCGTGGCAATATTCGACCATATCGACCGCTTCAGATATCTGATGGACGTAACAGGCCACCCGAATCACGTCCAGCACACTGTCCTTGGCCGGCAAAATCTGCTGCTTCCAATCACTCTTGCCGCCGGCATCCGCCATCGCTGCCAGCTTCAGGCCGGTCGCCTCAAACGTGTGCTCGCCCACCACCCGTCGCATGTCTTCCTCTTCGCAATGGCGCCACGGACCAAATTTGTTTTTCGGAAATTGCGACGGCGCGTTCTTGTAGCCGATCTCCATGTAATCCACCCCTGCTGCCACGCACGTCTGATAGACCGCGCGGACTTGTTCGTCGCTGAATTGGGAATTGTTGATCAGGCCGCCGTCACGGATCGTGCAGTCCAACACTTTCAATTCCGGCCGATAGGTTATCCAAGGGGCTTTGTCGCTCATGTCCCGCGATTATATCAGGGACGACCCAGCTGGCAAGCCTAGGATTCGGCCTAGGATTCGGACGGGTGCAGAAAGACCACAGCGGATAGTTGAGAGACATATTCTCACTCGGCTTATCCTTCCGGCGGAAGATCGATCATCAATGAATCAATGAATAGAAAGACATCTCCGATGTTGCTATGACCCACCTGCGAGTTGCGCCGCGGCAAATTTATCTAAGGTTAGCTCCGCCGCCCACAGCCGACCTGAATCAATTACTTTTGGTGTTGGTCGAACAACCAGCGGAGCAACTCGGGATCGTTGTAGGTCTGGGTCCACGAATCGTGCTGGACACCGGGATAATAGGTGGCAGCGGGTTTTCCGCCGGCCTTTTCCACAGCGCTGATCATTTCCTTCGTGGAACGCACCGGCACCACCGGATCGGCTTCGCCATGAAAGGCGTGGATCGGGACGTCTTTAAATTTGGCTGCTTGTGCCGGATTTCCCCCACCGCAAATCGGCACTGCGGCGGCGATCCGTCCTGGCACCCGGCCCAGCAAATCCCAGGTGCCGAACCCACCCATCGAAAGACCGGTAACGTAGAACCGTTTGGAGTCCACCGGCTGCTTTTTGCTGATATCATCGACGAGTGCCAGCACCGCATCGAGCAGCGAGTTGGGTTGGTCCACCTCCTTGAGGCGCATGGATTGATGGTTGAACGGCGCCCAAGATTGGTCGCTGGGGCATTGCGGGGCAATCAGGAAACACGGCTGTTTGAGTTTTTCGGCACCTTCAAGAATCGCCGTCACCCCGTGCTTGATTTGCGCAATGTTGTCACTGCCACGCTCGCCCGCACCATGCAAAAATAACACCAGTGGATAGGTTTTGCCGGGCTCCGGGGCGGCCGGGGCACTCCAGCGGTACTTGACCACCGTGCCGTTAGGGGCCGTCCACTCGCGGGCCTCCGGTTGGGCGCCGAGCGCCACACACGAACAGAGGACGGAAGCAACGAGAATAGCATGCATGGGACGGATTGTAGCCAACGGCCGCCCGGATGCAATGGCAATTCCCTCAACGCCGAAAGGAGAATGGTTGATGTCGTGACGCGAAGGCACAAGTAAAGAGAACCTGACCTAACGACAGCAGCCGTGGCTTTTCAAGGGGCAACCGTGGTCGTCTCGCTGAGGCGCCCAAGACCGCAGCCGCCAATTTGAGGTGGACCAACGGCGGGGCACCGGCTCATGCTGCGGGCATGCCGACGCGCAAAGGATT
>JBAXCM010000397.1:0-4627 GCA_037141475.1 Verrucomicrobiota bacterium
GAGAGGATCAAGCCCCATGCGGAGGCGATCTACGGCACCCGCGGGGGGCCCTTCCATAACGGCAAATGGGGTGGTGCGTCGCACAGCGGCAAAATCATCTATCTGTTTGTGAAGGAGTGGAAGGGCGACACCCTCAGTCTCGGCGCGCTGCCACAGAAAATCACCGCCGCCAAAAAACTCATCGACGGCAGCGAGGTCGCCTTCAAGCAATCCGACACCGCCGTGGAACTCACATTGGACCCAAGCCAACGCGTTCCATTCTACACCGTTATCGCCCTCACCCTCGAGCAAGCCGTGGCAGACGGCGTGGTGGTCGATGGGGCTCGCTAGGCGGTAGGGAATCCGACTCGTTCACTCCGTTGTTGAGAACCAGGTCGAGCACTGAGTTGCCCAGCTCAGTGGAGAACCATCGTAAATGCAGCAATCCAAGGAATCGGGGATGGTGCATGGTGGGTAGAGGATTTTCCAACGAATCTGGCGATGATGAGGCGCAAGATTTTCCGCTTTGCCGCCGTATTGGGGTGACTTGCTGCCTTCCATCGCAATTGCGACCTATCCCCGCAGCGACAATGAATCCATGAACCATCGTCTTGGAAAGAATTGAATTATTATGCAAACATACACAGTTAGAATGCTTCTTCACGCCGCTGCTGCGCTCGCCTTGGGTGCCGGGCTCATGACTGCCACGTCCCAAGCGGCGGCCGCTGGTTCACCGACAGTGGTGGGACGCTATGTTCGGGTCATGCTTCCAGGTGCCAATCGCACCTTGTCGCTGGCTGAGGTGCAGGTTTTCAGTGGAGTCACCAATATGGCGTTGAACAAGCGCTGCGTCCAGAACAGCACCTCCAATGGCGGAGTCGCCGAGCGGGCCGTCGATGGCAACACCGACGGCGAGTGGAGCAAGAATTCGATCACCCACACAGCCGAAAATTCCACCGATCCGCTGTGGGAGGTGGACTTGAGCAAGCCGACCGCGATTGACAAGATCGTCCTTTGGAACCGCAACGGACATGAATCCCGGTTAGACGGCTGTCGTGTGATGGTACTGGACAATGCTCGCAAAGTCGTTTGGGGCTCGACCATGGACAAGTGCGGGCCGGGTGCGACTCCTTTGGTGATAAAAGATGCTCCGCCGTGTCCCTGGCTTGGCACAGCTGTGGCCAAGTGTGTTGGCTCCACGCCGTCATCCAGCACCGCAAGCAATGCAGAATCCCTGCGCCTTGCGATTACCGACCTGCTAGCCACATTTGGCTCAGGTTATCCGCGCGGCAAGGACTTTCTCAAGCGGCTTGACGCAATCGAAGCCGAGCCCGAGACACCCGCCAACGTGCAGGCCCTGGTGGATTTGCAGCGCGAGGCCATGCTCGCCAACCCCCTTATGAATTTCGAAAAATTGTTGCTGATCAAACGCGGTGCCGGAAGTTTGGGTTTGCCTAACAATTGGCAGGCTAACTGCGGCACCGGCAGATATGGATATGACAACCAGATCGCCGTGCTCTCGCCGGTGAGTCCGCAAGGTAACCTAACCACATTGCTAAAGCCCGCGACTTCCGAGTTTGTGGGCGACCTGAAATTGGACTTTGACGGCGACAAGATGCTCTTCTCGATGCCCGGCAAAGGCATGATCTGGCAGGTATGGGAGGTCAGGGCTGACGGCAGCGGCTTGCGTCAAGTAACCCCTGGCGACGAGCCCGACGTCGATAACTACGACCCCTGTTATCTGCCAGACGGTAAAATCCTCTTCACCTCGAGCCGTGGCTTCGCCGGCGTGCCCTGCGTGGGTGGCGGCAACCAAGTGGCTAATATTTGCAAAATGAACGCTGATGGCACGAATATCCGCCAGTTGTGCTTCGACCAAGACCAGAACTGGTGCCCCACCGTGCTCAATGATGGCACCGTGCTCTACACCCGCTGGGAGTACTCCGACGCCCCCCATTATTTCACCCGCATCCTATTCCGCATGAACCCGGACGGCTCGGGCCAAATGTCCTACTACGGCAGTAACTCGTATTGGCCCAATTCGTTCTTCTATGCCAAACCCGTGCCTAACCACCCAACCAAGCTCGTCTCCATCATCTCCGGCCACCACGGCTCGCCTCGCATGGGCGAATTGATCGTCTTCGATCCCGCAAAGAGCCGCTTCGAAGCCGATGGCGTGGTGCAACGCATCCCGGGCAGGGACCAGGAAGTGAAACCCGTCATTGCCGACGGCTTGGTTGATGCCTCATGGCCGAAGTTCCTGCATCCCTATCCGCTCAGCGATAAGTATTTCCTGGTTTCATGCAAACCGTCTGAAAAATCCCAGTGGGGAATCTATCTGGTGGATGTGTTCGATAACATGACCCTCATCAAGGAACAGGAAGGATATGTTTTGTTTGAACCGATTCCCTTGCGCAAGACCAAACGCCCACCTGTTATCCCCGACCGCATCGACCTAACCAAGAAGGATGCCACCGTCTATCTGGCTGATATCTATCAAGGACCAGGACTCAAGGACGTGCCGCGCGGCACGGTTAAGAAGATGCGCCTCTACGAACCGCATTTCGGCTACAACGGCATGGGCGGGCATATCAACATCGGTATTGATGGCCCGTGGGACGTCCATCGCATCCTGGGCACCGTGCCAGTGGAAGCCGACGGCTCCGCCAGCTTCAAAGTGCCCGCTAACACTCCGATCGCCGTTCAGCCGTTAGATGCAGAAGGCAAAGCGATCCAGCTCATGCGCAGTTGGTACACCGCCATGCCGGGGGAGAGCTTTTCGTGCATCGGGTGCCATGACACGCAAAACGCGATTCCTCCTAGCAAGCCGACCATCGCCAGCCAGCGGCCGGCCTCGACCATCGCACCGTGGTATGGACCGGCCCGCGGCTTCAGTTTCAAGCGTGAGGTTCAGCCAGTGTTGGATAAGTATTGCGTCGGTTGCCACAAGGATGGTGCCCAACCGGTCAACGGCCAGGCTGTGGCCGATTTTACCGCCCACAAAGAGAACGGCGAGCGCAACTTCACCAAGTCCTATATCGCCCTCCATCCGTTCGTGCGCCGCCCAGGCCCGGAAAGCGACTATCATTTGCTAAGGCCGTTAGAGTATCATGCCGACACCAGCGAACTGGTGCAGATGCTCAAGCGCGGCCATTACAACGTGAAACTCGACGCCGAGGCATGGGACCGCATCGTCACTTGGATAGACCTCAACGTACCCGACCATGGCACTTGGACCGAGCACGTCAATGGGGTGCGCCCCCAAATGCTGCGGCGCAAGGAAATGTTCGCGAAATACGCCAACCGTACCGACGATCCGGAAGCTATCCCGGAACCCGCTAACAAGGAGCCCATCAAGTATGTGGCACCCGAAGCGCTGCCCGAGCGCAAACCTCAGGACCTGCACTTGGCCGGGTGGCCGTTTGACGCCGCCGAGGCCGCCAAACGCCTGAGCGCCGCCAAGCTGGCTCCCACTTTGAAAATCGAGTTGGCCGATGCCAAGGTGTTAGATATGGCGCTCATTCCAGCCGGCGAGTTCATCATGGGCGATGCCGCCGGTGCGGCCGACGAAAACCCAGTTGGCAAAGTGAAAATCGACCAGCCGTTTTATATGGGTGCCATGGAAATCAGCAACGCCCAATATGCGGCCTTCGACACCAAGCATGACAGCGGCGTGATCAGCATGACCGGCAAGGATCAGGGGGAACGCGGCCATATCATCAACCAGCCGAACCAACCCGTGGTGCGGGTCACTTGGAACGAAGCCATGGCCTTTTGCAAGTGGCTGTCGCAGAAAACGGGCAGAAAGTTCAGTTTGCCGACTGAGGCTCAATGGGAATGGGCCTGCCGCGGTGGCACCGACACGCCCTTTTTCTATGGCAACCGTGACACGGATTTCTCGAAGTTCGCAAATCTGGCAGATGTCGCGCTCAGCCAACTGGACCGAGGAGATGCGCCCCCATGGCATCCGCGAGACCGCCGCTTCAATGACGGCTGCGGGGTGACCAGCGAAGTCAGCCGCTACCAACCGAATGCATGGGGCCTGCGCAACATGATCGGCAACGCTGCTGAGTGGACGCTCAGCAACTATCAGCCATACCCGTATCTGGAAACCGACGGCCGCAATAATCTGCAAGCCGATGTCATGAAGACCGTGCGCGGCGGCTCATGGTTCGACCGGCCGATTCATACCAGCGCTGCAGCGCGCCTGCCGTACCGGCCGTGGCAGGCGGTTTACAATGTTGGTTTTCGGGTGGTGATGTCTGCCGAAGGCCAGCCTAGTATCGCATTTTCCAGTCCATGATGAAACTAGCAAAGAACGAGATCGCCCGCCTTATTGACCTCAGCTGCGTTAGGGCTGAATGCGATGAAACTGAGATCCGCCAACTAGCTGCAACCGCCCGCGAACTGGGTGTCGTTTGTGTGTTTGCGCTACCATCACACACACCGCTTCTCAAGGAATTGTTGGTAGATGCTGCCCATATAGGCGTTGGCGGGGCGGTGGGGTTTCCGTCCGGCGGGCACAGCACTTCGATCAAGGTTGCAGAGGCTCGTGAGTTGCTGGCCGAAGGCGTCAACGAACTGGATATGGTCATCAACGTCGGCTGGCTGCGCAGCGGTCGCTACGAGGCGGTTCGTGAGGACATCC
>JBAXCM010000398.1:0-4621 GCA_037141475.1 Verrucomicrobiota bacterium
TCGTCTGAGCCGCCAAAAGTGCCAAACCATTTTCCGCCGAGGTCAGGAAGTGTGATATTTCGCGAAATGCACATGAATTTCGCGGAACAGACATTGCGAAAATCGATGATAATCATCTACTTTCGCGGTCGGAATTCAACCCATCTCCACAACCCACTGCTGCAACATCGGCTGTTGCGGCGTCCCTTCCATCTCGATTCATTTTCAAAAATCTCCCAGCCCAGAATAATATAACACCCGAACCACAGAATCCCAGAATCAAAGAATCTAATGAAAAGCATCAAACAAAAAATCCCTTCCCGGTGGTACCAGTGTACCTTCAGCACTCAACTCATGGTCACCCTCAGCTTGCTATGGCTCGTCGCCGGGCTGGGCAGTGCCCTTGCCAGCAATCTGCTTACTAATCCTGGCTTTGAGGACGGCAGCACGTATTGGTCCCCGTCAGTCCTTCGCGGTGGGACCGGCAGCGTGGTGAATGATGCGGGCGTGGCTCACAGCGGCAGCAACTATTTTTCGGCAACTGGTCCGACGAGCGGTTGGGCGAGTGTTGCTCAAGGAGACACCCGTGGAGGGTATAGCACCGGGGTGACTACGATGACGGTGAACCCTGCGAATTACTACAAACTTTCAGCATGGGTGAAGGTTCCCGGAGCCTCGGTGACGCCACAACCGGTCACCCTGAGATATCGATTTGAGCCATCTGCCAACCGCAACGATGTTGGAACCAAGACCATCAACACCGAAGATTGGACCTACCTCGAAACCCCTTTGATCAAGTCGGGAGCCAGCGACACGTTCATGAGTTACTTCGAGGTGCATTCCCTCAATAACGGCATCACCATGTACGTCGATGATTGCACACTGACCGAATACCTGCCCATGACCCTTCAGGGCCGGGTGGTTGACGGAACGGGCGCTGGCGTTGATGGCGCATCGGTGGCGGCTAGCTCGGCCGCCTATTCATCGTCGGCCACCACAACCTCTGGCGGTGGGTATTACACGTTAGTTGTCCCTGCCGGAACTTATTCAGTTGGCGCATCCACTGCCGGATTCAAAGGGACTGCCAGCGTGGCCGTCTCCACCGACCCCACCACTGCCACCAACATCGTGCTGACGGTTGACCCGGATTACGACGCTGACCTGCTTTTCTCGCTGCGTGCCAGCGCTGCCTCGGCCACCGGCCCATGGCCCTGTGCCTATCCCACCGGTTCCTCACTTGCTAGAATGGGAGCCCCGGGAGTGGAAACCATCGCCTCCCAGCAGTGGGAAAAGAACATGTATTCTCCCAGTTCAGACGGATATCGCTTTGGTACCTATGCCAGCCCGATCACGGTCAATGGCGCGTCGGTGGTGGCTGTGGTCAAACCGCAGTATCGCGTTGATGGCGGCTGGGGATGCGTTTTCAATGCCTTCTATAACGACCTGATGCTTAACGTCAATCAGACTAACGGACAAATTAATGTTGTGCGGAAGAACGTTTGGTACAACGGCCCGATCCTTCAAAATGGGCAGGAAGCGGTTTTGACAGTAGTGGTCCAACCCGACGGCCAGTTCAAACTCTATCTCGACGGCACAGAGGTCTTGAACGTGACCACCCCAAGCGCTTACCTCCAGATGACTCCGGGCGGTTGGAACGGCTCGGTGCCTGGTAACTTCTCGTTTGGCAATTCAATCAATGTCGGACGCAATGATCCCGATGGCTGGTCAGCCTATAACGGCGACATCGGCGATGTGTATGTCTATAAGACCGCCATCGACACCGCCAAACGCGGAGCTCTCGAAGTGGCTCTCGGTGCAAAATTCGGAATACCGGTGGTGGCACCTCCCCTTCCCGCCACCATCAGCGGTAATGTTGCGGAGTATTCCGCTGGCATTGCTGGTGTGGTCGTGACGGCTACGCCTGGCAGCGGTCTTACAGCCACCACAGATGGCAATGGCGACTATGAGATTACTGGCGCACTTTCGGGCGTTTCGTACTCCCTGAGCCTATCAAGCCTGCCAGCCGCAACCATGATTGACACCGCTCCTGCGTCATTCACCGCGGCAGTCGGTGCCAACACCGGGATGAACTTCACGCTCAAGAGCAATGGCGCTGAGCAATTTCCTGCCGGCACGGTGGCCTATTGGCCGTTCGATAACACACTCAGTGATCCGATCGGCGGTAACACCCTCGTCGCGGCTGCCGGTACCGTCGCCTATGGCCCAGGAAATTTTGGCGGAGCAGCCCTCTATTGCAATGGCAGCACCTATCTCAAGACTCTAACCAGCCAACTCCCCACCGGAGTGCCCACCGGTTCCAATCCTTACACGGTTGCCGCTTGGGTTAAAGCCGACACGGGCTGTCCCGGCAGCGCCACTTGGGTTGCCTATGGCTCAACCAACGGCAGTCAGGCTAACACATTCCGCTTCGATGGGGGGAATAACCCATACTGGAACAATATCTTGAACTACTGGTGGGGCAATGATTTTGGAGGGACCCTGCCCAGCGGCAACTTCTTTGATGGCTGGCATTCCGTCGTCGGCACATGGGACGGCACCACCGAGACGCTCTATCTCGATGGTGTGCAGCGGGCTCAAAGAAATCCGTCCCAGCCGAATATCTCCGGCAACAATTTCTTTATTGGACGGGCTCTTTTTGATGGAGACTACTTCAAGGGATGGATTGATGATGTGCTGATCATGGACCGGGCGATGAACCAAGCAGAAGCCACGGCCTACAACACGTTCGGCGCCCGTTCCATTGGTACCGCCTCGAATATCACGGCCACGGTGAGCGGTGCCTCGGGTGGCTCTATCAGCCCAAGCGGGACCGTGCCCGTGCTCAACGGTGCAACGAGAAGCTTCACCATGACGCCAGCCTTTGGCTACAGCGTGTCTGATGTGACGGTGACAGAAAACGGCATCACAAGTTCCAAGGGGGCCATCACCACCTACACGTTCACCGACGTGCAACAGGCAGGGGATATCACCGTTACATTCTCGCAACCCCCACCGCAGATCATCAGCGGCAGAGTTACCGATGGGGCCAGTGGCATTGCCAACGCCAAGGTCTATTTCAGCACGTCCTCACCAGCCGTCGCGAGCCCGATCCACACCACCACCACGGATGCCAATGGTTACTATTCCGTTACTTTGGAGCAGTTGTCCTGGCATGTGATGGCCTTCGCCCTCGGATATGACTACTCAGCCGACTCATCCTTCAGCGTTTCCGGTTCGCCGGCAACGCTGCCTGACGTCGCTCTAACCGCCAATGCCAATTGGGATTTGCTCTTCGCCCTGAGCGTTGATTCGTTAGGAGGCAAGGCTGTTTCCTCGCCAACCGGAAACCGGGCTGCCGATTATCCGCTGGGTGGGAATTTGATCGCAATCAATACGCCAACGGTTGTGGCGGTGGACCTCGATGGCACCAACACTATCAACTGGGAGCAGAACAATTATTCCAACGGGACGGGTTACCGCTTTGTTGCTCCAGACCAGGCAGGTATTGTGGTGGGTGGTCAGTATCAGACGCCGATTATTGCCAATGGTGTTAGCGCGGTGGCCGTCGTCCAGCCGAATTATATCGGTGCTGGCGGTGAACCACGCGGCGAAATCGTGGATTTGTTCTACGACGAGTTGTTCCTTGCCATCAGCCATCAATCTGCCAGTGAAGGCAATGTGATCATTGATTGGAGAAACTATCGTGCAGTGGATACCGGGTACAAAGTTCCGAATGGGCAAAAGACCATTTTGAGCCTTGTTGTGCAGCCGAATGGCACCATCAAACTCTTCGCCAATGGCGATCTGAAATGGTCCCTTAAACTCGGTGATTCCACCCCTTGGGGACCCTTTACCGGCGTTGACTACACAACGCTCCAACCGCTGACTTGGGCCAAGACCATTGCCGTGGGTCGCAATGACTTCGATGGATGGTCAACCTTCAGCGGAAATATCGGCGATGTATATGTGTATAAATCCGCAATCTCCGACGCCAAACGCGCGGCCTTGGAAAGTTCCCTTGGCACCAAATTCGGCATTGCTGTGACTACTTCAGTCCTCGACTACAACTCATGGGCCGCCACCAACGCTGGCGGCCAGAGCGCTAGCGAAGACTACAACGGCGACGGAGTGGCTAACGGCATCGCCTTCTTCATGGGCATCGACGGCCGCGCCACCAATCCAGGCGTTGTCAACGGCAAGGTCACTTGGCCTCACGTGAATGCTGTTAGCTCATTCGCCGTCGAAGTCTCCGGCAATCTGCAAGACTGGGCAGCGGCAAATCCAGCTGACGTGGATACGAGTGACCCAAGTAAGGTGGTGTTGACCCTGACGCCTGGTGCGGCGACGAAATTCTGCCGCCTCGTGGTGACCCCGTAAGCCGTTGGGACCATCCGGCTGAAAGCCAGAAACTAACAAAATCAAACAGGTGGCATCCAGCGCGGGTGCCACCTGTTTTGTTGTTGGATCAGATATAGGGATGGGCGAGTGCGGAGAAATCCAACCCGAGTTTCTTATTATGAGGCTGCAGCCCTTGATTTTGCAGGGATCCGTATCAAAAGGCACTACAAAGTCGGTGGGGGCTTCAATTTCACACTTCCTGACCTCGACATTGAAGTGACTGGGAATTGGCGATTGATCCCGG
>JBAXCM010000399.1:0-4618 GCA_037141475.1 Verrucomicrobiota bacterium
CTCATTCACTCATTCACTCATTCACTCATTCACTCATTCACTCATTCACTCATTCCCCGCATGTCCCTCGATTTTCTAACTCATCTTGATCTCACCACCGGAGCCTTGGTTATTTTTTCGCTATGCGCGTTGTTCGTACTGTTGCGTGGCATTGTGCGTTTGCTGATTGGCGCGCTGATTCTCGGTGTGAGTGCGTGGCTGGCATACTGGGTCTGGCAGCAGTCCCCGGCGTGGTCGATCAAGGTTTTTGAAAAGCCCAATAGTTTGATTACCACCGGGGCCCCGGTGGCAGCATTTGTGTTGGCCATGTGGTTGATTCGCAGTGTGCTCAGATTTGTTGCAAGCCCGTTTGTGAAACCTGGGTCCGGGCCGCCATCCGCGTTTACCAATGTGCCAATCCGGCTCATTTTCGCCCTGTTTGTGGCGGCTGGCCTTTGGCTCATTGGCGTCACTTGGGTGCATCACGCCGGAGCTCTCGAGGAGATTCGCGGCTTCGTTGATAAAAATTCTGATCCCAGCAAGACAGCCGAGTATTTGCTGCGCATGAAGACGTCGGCCGAGGCCGCACTGCCCAAAGATTGGTTAAAAATGTTAGATCCATTGACCGAGCCGGCGCGGGTGGCATTGGCCAAGTTGATTGCGGCAGAAGGCAGTCCGGCCGAGTCGGCGGCGGTTGATCCGAAGAGCGGCAAAGCCTATCCGAAGTCGACAGTCGTGGCTGATCCAGCGTTGCAAGGGCTCGCCCGCAAGAAGGATTTTTCGGGTCTGCTCAGAAGCCCCAACCTCACCCGTGCTCTGGACGATCCGAACGTCAAGCAGGCCATTGAAGAGAAGAAGAAATGAGACAACTGATAACTGATATTCCCCTATGCCCTATTTAGTAACGATTGGTCTTGAAGTTCACTGCCAGGTCAAGACCCGCACCAAGATGTTTTGTGCTTGCCGCACCTCGTTTGGCGACGAGCCTAACACGCATACTTGTCCGGTATGTCTGGGGCTGCCCGGTGCCTTGCCTGTGCTCAACGAGGCGGCCATTGAGCAAACGCTGCTCAGCGGTTTGATGTTGGGTTGTGCATCTCCGGAAATCTCAAAGTGGGACCGCAAGAGTTACTTCTATCCGGACATGCCGAAGAATTTCCAGACGACGCAATTTGATCTGCCGTTGTGCATTGGAGGCGGGGTTCCGCTTTACGCCCATTGCTATCCGGGCGACGCCCGAAAAGTGGCTGCCGGGGCTGATAAAGTGGTACGGCTCAACCGGATCCACCTTGAGGAAGATGTTGCGAAATCGACGCATCTTGGCAGCTCGTCGCTCATTGATTTCAATCGTGCTGGCACGCCGCTGATGGAGATTGTTAGCGAGCCGGACCTGGAGAGTGGTGAGGAGGCCTACGCCTATCTTCGCTCGCTGCAAATGATTCTCATCCAAGGCGGTGTGTCCGATGCCGACATGGAAAAAGGCCAGCTGCGCTGCGATGTGAATATCTCGCTGCGGCGCAGGCCGGAGGAACCGCTCGGCCCCAAAGTCGAACTCAAGAACCTCAACTCGATCTCGGCCATCCGCCGTGCCATTCACTTTGAGATTGAGCGCCAGGGTGAAGACCTCTCGCAGGGCCGTGCCCAGGTCCAATCGACCCGTCGCTGGGATGACGAGCGCGGCGAGACCCAACTCATGCGCACCAAGGAGGATGCGCACGACTACCGATATTTTGCCTGCCCCGATTTGCTGCCGATCCGCACAGCTCCGTTGCTAGAAAGAGTCCGTCCCCGGGTGCCTGAGTTGCCGCACGAACTGGCACTTCGCTTTGAACGCGACCTCGGCGTTACCCCCTACGACGCCGCCGTGCTCTCATCAGATGGCAAACTTGCAACCTTGTTCGAGTGTCTGGCAAAATCCTCCAGTCATCCCAAGAAAACCGCTAATTTCATCATCAACACCTATCTCGGCACGCTCAATCATCGGGGATTGACGATCGAAAACTCGCCCATCCCGGCTGAGGAAATTCAGAAGATTGCAGACAGCACCCTGTCCGAGTCGCTTTCCTCAAGCCAAGCCAGGGAGATTATTTTCGATTTGATAGACACTCCCGGAATGACGTTTGAGACCGCCGTGACGACCCGGGGATATGGCTCGGGGTCCGCAGGAGAACTGGAGGCACTCGTCGATCAAGTCATCGCCGAGAACCCCTCCGAGGTCGGCTTGATCAAGGCTGGCAACTTGAAATTGCTTAACTTTCTAACTGGCAAGGTGATGAAGGCGGCCACCTCAAAGCCGAATCCAAAGCAAGTGACGGATTTGCTCAACGCCCGTTTATCCGGCTGAGGAGAGTGATCGCTGCAGGGCTTCTCTCTAACCCAATGATGACAGTCGTGAGGTTGATATTTGCCACTCTGCTGACGGCAGTTTTGTTGACCGGTTGCGGAACCATCTGCAACCAAATTTCTCCGATGAATTCTGGGCGGCGCTACGGTGGTGTTAGCCAAGACATCGAAACCGCGAGGGCTGGGGGAGGCGCTGCATACATGTTTCTTTTGGATGTTCCCTTTTCAGCAGTCACTGACACCCTGCTGTTGCCATTTGATCAGCCCTGAGGAGGGTTCAGAACGCATCCCTAACGCGGTTGACCCGTGGCAATTTGCCCTCGGCGACGTATATCTCGATCACATCAAAGCGCCACGGCAATTGACGCGTGCCGAGGCGCTTCAACCAGTCGTTGGCACCGCGTTCGATGAGTTCCTGTTTCGCCTTGTCCACCGCATCCAAGGGCCTGATTTTGCTGGACTCGTGACGGGTCTTGACCTCGACGAATAACAATAACCGATCTTCACGGGCAATGATATCTACTTCCCCGGTCCGCCGCCCCCGCCTGTCATTGCGGTAGTTTCTAGCTAAAATCTTGCACTGGTGGGCTCGCAACCATGCGGCGGCCACATCTTCCCCGTAGCGGCCGAGCCACTGCCGGCCGCGCACCTCGCCATCAGGCCCGGTCAAATGGCAAGGTGAGTTGAGCCACGGGCTCAAACGAGCGACGATGGTAGCGACAAGGGCCGTGAATCCGAAGCGCTTCAAGATGCCTCTTTGTGCCATATCCTTGATGCTTCGCAAAGCCGTAAAGTGGAAATTCCGCATCAATCTCAGCCAGCAACCGGTCGCGCGTCACCTTGGCTAGGATGCTCGCCGCCGCAATCGAGCACGAGAGCGAGTCACCTTTCACAATGCCATCGTGCGGCCACGGAAAATCCCGCAGCGGCAGCCCGTCGATGAGGCAATGGTCCGGCGTCACTCGCAGCGCTGCCACGGCCCGCCGCATGGCCAGATGAGTCGCCCGCAAAATGTTCAACGTGTCAATCTCCTCTGCGGACGCCAGCGAGACAGCCCAGCGCAGGGATGGATCTCCGGTTAGAATCTGATAGATCGACTCACGTCTTTTAGCGCTGAGTTTTTTTGAGTCGTTCAATCCCGGATCAATGAAACCGGCAGGCAAGATCACCGCTGCCGCTGCCACTGGTCCGGCCAGCGGTCCGCGGCCGGCTTCGTCCACCCCGGCCACACAGGTCAAACCTCGGGCGTGAAGCGCATTTTCAAGGGAAAAATCGGGCATTGCGGACCGAGGGTTGCGGGAAGTGGATCCTCGTGTCGAGTGCCGCCGACAAGGAGAATGGGAGATGGAGATCCAGGAAAACTTCTCAGGTTGATTCAGGCCGGAATCGGCAGGTTCCTTGCTCTAAGTCTCAGCGTTGAGACGTGACGGCGTCCTTGACCTTCTTCCCGAAGGCAGCCAAGTCCGCCTTGTCCATGCCCGGCTTCATTTCGGCCACGACCGTCTCGCAGGCCGCATCGGTCACGACCACTCGCGGGGTCGGGCCATCCATACTGACCGCAGGCGGGAGGATTGCCCTAACATCCTTTTCCTTGCCGACCACATCAATGACCACGGTGTCCTGGCGTGGCACCACCTTTTTTACGGCTGCATTATTGGCGTTGACCGTGGCGACGCACTTCGGACAATTCGGGTCCCAGTAGGCTTGGTAAAAGACAAAGGCGATCAGCTTGCCGGATTTGGCGGCCGATTCCTTGGCACTCTCAACTTTTTTTTCATTGATAGCGGGAAAGACAGTCCCCATTCCGAACACGGCTACCAAGGCGACTAACCATACAGTTTTCATACGCCGATGGGTCTATTCCACCCAGCATGTCTTGTCAATGACGTCTTGGTGCCAAATTGAAAATCGCGTCGCAGCCCTAGTATCAGGTAACACTTCGATTTTCGCATAGCAAAGCCTCTTATGAATTGGTTCAAGAAACGTGTTCGTGAGCATGGATTGAGCCGTCCCGGATGATGAGTGTGCGGTCGCCGGACTTGGCGAGTTGGTGATCATGGGTGACGACGACCAAGGTGACGGCATGTTCCGTGGCAAGATCGAGAAGGATTTTCATGATTTCGCCGCTATTTTTGGAATCGAGATTGCCTGTGGGCTCGTCGGCGAAGAGCACTTTGGGTTCGTTAACGATGGCTCTGGCGATAGCGACGCGCTGCTGCTCACCACCGGAAAGTTCGGCGGGGAGGTGCTCGGCGCGGTCGGCCAAGCCGACGCGTTGGAGTGCGTGCATGGCGGC
>JBAXCM010000400.1:0-4607 GCA_037141475.1 Verrucomicrobiota bacterium
GGGGGCGCATAGCGATAGCATCACGCTGGAAAGCGGGTGGAAGCCCGAGGCCCTCGCGCCAAGCCCGAAGATCCTGTGGCGGGCTGAGGTGGGGGAGGGCTACTCCGGCAGTTGCATCAGCGGTCCGCACCTCTATACCATGGGAGCCCACGCCGACACCGACACGGTTTTCTGTTTGGACGTCGAGACCGGCAAGGAAATCTGGCGCTATGACTATCCATGCCAGACAGGTCCCTACCCAGGGCCGCGGGCCACGCCGCTGTTTCTCAATGGTTCTATCCATACCGTCAGTCGCAATGGCCAAGTCTTTTGCTTTGACGCCGCCACCGGCAAAGTCAAGTGGCAGAGGGACTTGATCAAGGACGCCAACGCCAAACCACCGACGTGGGGACTGGGCACATCCATTATCCATGACGGCGAGACGTTGTTTCTAAATGTTGGCCAATACGGATTGGCGATGCAGGCCACTGACGGCCAAATCCTCTGGCAAAGCCCAAAGGAACGCTGTGGCTATGCCTCGCCCGTGCTCTACGATGCCGATGGCCAACGGTGCCTGATCATTTTCGGCCAGAACACCTGCTATGGCGTGAAAGCACAAACTGGCAGTTTGCTCTGGAGCTATCCCTGGCATACCGGACAGGACGAGAATACCGCCGATCCAATTTTCTGGCGCGGGCATGTCTTTATTTCCAGTGTCTATAGCAATGGAAGTTCGGTGATTAACATTGCTAACAATAAACCTGCCGAGGTCTGGCTTAACCAGCAACTCTTGAACAAATTTGCCACCTCCGTTCTGTTGGACGGTCGTCTTTATGGTGTGCATGGCAACACGGGCAACGGCGACGATGGCGGCGGCGTATTGCGTTGCTTGGACTTTATGACCGGCTCAACCCTCTGGGATCATGCGCTGGGACGCATCGCATCACTTATCATTGCCGACGGCAAATTGGTGATCCTTACCGAAGCCGGTAAGCTCCACATCGCCACGGCCTCACCTGATGGCTATCACGAGTTGGCGCAAGGGATCATCTTCA
Organism: Verrucomicrobiota bacterium; assembly: GCA_037141475.1. GTDB lineage: Bacteria > Verrucomicrobiota > Verrucomicrobiia > Verrucomicrobiales > Akkermansiaceae > Luteolibacter. The sequence goes on from JBAXCM010000400.1 coordinate 1,035, forward strand.
ACGCCCCCGTGGACCGCGAAAAAACCACCAAAGGCAAGTTCTGGACCCCGCCCATCCTCTGCCGCGGCCTGGTATTCTGCCGAAATGACCAGGGCTCTCTGATCTGTGTGAGCCTGCGATGATGGCTGATCAAATGCCATAGAGCCCGGATCGATCGCAGTGCGCAGGGCGGTTTCCCGGTCGATGAGCCGCTCCCTGACCAAGGTGGCGAGCGAGCGTTCGAGGGTGATCATCCCGTCATCACCACCGGTTAGCATGGCGTTGCGCATGAAGTGGTCCTGGCCTTCCCGCACGCCATTGGTGATTCCGCCCGACGTTACTGACATCCCATCGCCTTTGCTAACGAATATTTTCTTAAATTGGGCAGCCGTTCACACCGGTACTATATCCCCCTGCCTGATGCTTGACACCGGGGCACTCCGATCCCCAGACTCGCCCACAATGAAACTGGCTGAAAAACATCACTCACAGATTCTCTGCTGCTTGCTCCCGTGGCTGGTGTGCGTCACCAGCGGGTTGGCGGCGGAGCTGAGGCTCTTCGACTTCGCCCACACGACCGACTTCGACAGGTTTCAGAAATCCGACACAACCCTCAATGCGATGAAGGCAGATACTGGCATGATCATGCGCATGACCACTGGCACAAGCCAGCCCTGGCCCGGCGTCACGTTGCCGGCTCCCGACGGTCGCTGGGACCTGTCGCCCTTTGGCCAAGTGGTGGTCGGAGTGAAAAATGCTGGGTCCACCCGCAGCACGCTGAATTGTCGCATTGATAACCCCGGAGCCGATGGCACCAAAAATTGTCTCAATGGCTCGATCACGCTCGACGCGGGTCAAAGCGGCAGCTTGCAGATCTCGCTGAGGCGCACCAGTGATGAAACGCTGGGTGGCAAGCTCTTCGGCATGAGAGGCTATCCGGTTGTCGGCGGTGGTCCCTGCACCATCAACCCAACGAACATCACCCAGATTCTGCTCTTCGTGAGCCAGCCAAAAAATGCCTGCACCTTCGAGATTGACGCACTCCGCGCCGCCGGCAGCTACATCGCCCCAACCGCGTGGGCAACCGACGCCCCCCGTTTTTTTCCGTTCATTGATACGTTCGGCCAGTACAAACACAAGGATTGGCCGGGGAAAACCCATTCACTAACGGAATTGCAACAACGGCGGGAGAGCGAGGCCAAGGAACTCGCTGCGATATCCGGCCCAAAGAATTGGGACAAGTATGGCGGCTGGGCCGAGGGACCTCAGCTTCATGCCAGCGGATTTTTCCGCACGGAAAAAACCAACGGCAAGTGGTGGCTGGTTGACCCTGACGGCCGCCTGTTCTTCTCGCATGGCATTGACTGTGTGCGGATGATCGATAACACCCCCATTGACGAGCGCGGCGACTGGTTCCAAGATTTCCCGGGCACCCAGCCTGAGTTCAAGGAGTTCCTCTGCCCCGGCCTCGTTCTCAAGGGCCACTACGCCGGGGGCTGGCACGATTGCTTCTCCTTCGCCGGTGCCAATCTCAAGCGCAAATACGGCCCGGACTGGAAGACGGCCTATGCCGCCACCATTCACCAGCGCCTGCGCAGTTGGGGACTCAACACCATCGCCAATTGGTCCGCCCCGGAAGTTTTCCTTCAGCACCGCACTCCCTACACCGACACCTTGGGATCAGGCAACGTCCGAGAGATCGAGGGCAGCGAAGGATATTGGGGGAAGTTTCCAGATGTTTTCGATCCAAATTTCTCCAAAATGGTGCGCCAGGCGATGCAGGAAAAACGCAGCACCAGCAGCAACGACCCATGGTGCATCGGCTACTTCTCTGACAATGAAATGTCTTGGGGCGACGATACATCCATCGCACTCGGGACTCTCAAGTCACCGCCAGACCAAGCCGCCAAAACCGCATTCATCGCCGATCTCAAGGAAAAGTATCGCGACATCGCAAAACTCAACACTGCTTGGGGCACCCAACACGAGTCATGGGACGCACTGCTCACCAACCGTGCCGCACCAGACCCGCTCAAGGCACGTGCCGACCTAACCGCATTTTACTCAAGGTCAGCCGAAACCTACTTCCGCACCATGCGCGACGCAATCAAGGCTGTGGCCCCCAACCAACTCTACCTCGGCTGCCGCTTCGCCTGGGTCAATGACCTGGCAGACCGAGCGGCTAGCAAGTACTGCGACGTCATCAGCTATAACCTCTATCAACGCAGCATAGCCGACTTCAAGAACCCCAGCAGCGACAAGCCACTCATCATCGGCGAGTTCCACTTCGGCGCACTCGATCGCGGCCTGTTCCACACCGGTCTCGTCCCGGTGGAAAACCAAGCCGCCCGCGCCCAGGCCTACAAGGACTATGTGACGGGCGCGCTGAAGCATCCGCAACTTGTGGGCACCCACTGGTTCCAATGGATGGACGAGCCAACCACTGGCCGTTCCTACGATGAGGAAAATTACCAGATTGGTTTTCTCGACGTGGTGGACACGCCCTATCCCGAAACCATCGCCGCCAGCCGCGAGATAGGTGTCTGTCTCTACGGGCGGCCCTGAGGCCCGTCACATCTGAACTCAGTGTCACCTCGTTTATTGAGTCTAACACACTGAGTTCAGAAATTTCCCGCCATGGCTGATGATATCAGGCTTCAGGGGCAGCCTCAAGCTTGAGTTCCAGCACCACTTCATCGCGAATCAAGTCGTCAGCCTTGCCAGCGTAGATGATACCGAAATCCTTGCGATTGATGTTGAACTTCGCGTGAACCTTTGCCTTGCCGTCAACTAGGCTCGCAGTGGCCGGAAACGTGATGTTTTTGGTGGTTCCGTTAAGAGCTAGATTGCCGGATACCTCAAACTGTTCGGCTGCAACCGAATTCAATTTCGTTAGCTCAAAGGTGGCTTGGGGATTCTTCGCCACATTGAAAAAGTCCTCGCTCTTGAGGTGGCCGGTGAGCTTCTCGGTATCGGTCCACAGGGAATTCATGTCGATAACGATCCTCTGGCCGCTGCCAACTAGGGCATGGTCAGCCACCGTGAAAGAGCCGGAGAAGCTCTTGAAGCCGCCATTGTGACTGCCGGTCACCTTGGAGCCCACAAACAGGATCTCGGAGTTGGATGATAGGACGTATTTTACACCTTCTGCCGATGTTGACGCAGTGACCTCGACTGCGTCTTTCACGGTCGCCTTGGTGGTTTTGTCAGCGGGATTCTGACAGGCGGCGAACATCAGTGAAGCGGCCGGAAGTAGGATCAGTGATTTAATATTCATATTTCTGTTAGTTTGGTTGTTCAGGTTGGTGTTGTTATCGTTTCATTCACAGGAGATCAAATAATAGGGCTTCGAGGCCGTCAGCACCGGCCTGAATTTCAACCAGTGCGGGTTCCTCGAGCGACGCCGAGTCACCGGGGTTGAGCACCGCGCCGGCCAAAATCGCCGACCCCCGAATGACGTGGAGCCAGATGCCTCGCCCTGGTGTCAGTTGGTGCTGCACAGTCACCCCACCCTCGCAACGGATCAGATAGACCTCGGCGTCCTGGGCGATGCGCGCCGAGCCGTCGCGGCCATCGGCGGAGATCACCAGTTGC
>JBAXCM010000401.1:0-4604 GCA_037141475.1 Verrucomicrobiota bacterium
ACGGATCCCTGCAAAATCAAGGGCTGCAGCCTCATAATAAGAAACTCGGGTTAGGAAAAAACCGGTCGTACGAGCGCAGCCCAATCTCCGGCCTGCGCTCCATCGTCTCTGTCAGCAAATGCGCCCCTAACTTGCGAGCCAGCACAGCCGTCACCGCCTCCGTGAAAAACCACCACAGGTGTCCACCGTTGCCCGAGCGCGACCTTTCCAGCACCACCGGCAAGTCCAGAGCCCGGCACGCTTCGCTGACCGCAGTGGCGTCCTCCCACCAATGGTCGCCGTCGAAATCAGCCGCCAGAAACCAGCAGCGCTCATCCAGCAAAATCGGATAGACGCCCATCACAAACTCGCGGCCCCGCTCGTCTGCGCCTGACAAATGCCAGCGCAGCACATCGTCGCTCACCGGCAGAAACCGCTGACAGGAGCACTCGCTGCAGCGGATCCGCGGCTTTTCGCACACTCCTTGCAGCCATTCGTTGCCGCACACTGGTTGATAGCCGGCGCGGCCGGTGTTGGTGCTGGTAAAGCGCCGTGCATAGACCTCTTCGCGGCCCCGAAACAATGCCCGGAATAAACCGATCTTCTCAGCCACCGCCGACGTTCGGCCCAGTCCTTCATGCTTGGCGCACGCCACTTCACCGGACGGCAACTTTGAAAGTGGCATGGGTTGGTTGCGGTCAAACCGGCGTGGGAGCCGGCACAACGAGCGTGGGTATCACGGACTTGCGGACCATGCCCTCGGCAACGCTGCCGAGGAGCAGGGAGAGGACCACGCCATGGCCGTGGGAGCCAAGCACCAGCAGGTCGGCGTTGGTTTGTTTGATATAGGTGATGATGCCGCGGAGTGGGCTGTCTTCGATGAGGTGGACGCTGGTACCCGGCAGAGTGCCAGTGCAGCTGGCTAGCAATTCCTCAAGTTTGCTAGCGGCGCGGCGTTTGGCTTCCTCTTGGAACTCATGCAGGACCGGGTATTCGTCGGGTGTGAATCCGTAGGCGGTGTAGGTGGGCTCCTGTTCGATGACGTGCAGGAGGTGAAGTTGGGCACCGTAGGCCTTGGCCAGGCTACCAGCCATTTCCAAGACTCCGGGCGTGGCATTCGAAAAATCAACTGCAGCTACTATAGTTTTCATAACACCTGAAAACTAGCACCCGCCATGAGTGATGCCAAGTAAATTCAATGAGTGACACGCATCGGCATGAGCACATAGAGGAATGTGCCTTCGATGCGCAGCACCCCGGGGCTCATTTCGTCAATGAGATCGAGGTACACGTCATTGGTTTCCAACGCCCGCAGCGGAGCTTGGAGGAATTCCGGGTTGAAGGCGATTTGCATCGGTTTCCCCTGATAGATGACATCCATCGATTCTTGAGCCTCGCCGACATCGGGTGAGTTGGCGGTGACCTCGATTTGGTTTTCGCTGAACACGAGTTTGACCGAGTTGGATTTATCGGAGGCGAGCAAAGACACGCGGCGGACGGTTTCTAGCAAGGCTTCGCGGGAGATAACGACGCGTTCGAGGGCATCGCCGGGGATGACTTGGCGGTAGTTCGGGTAGTTGCCCTCGATGAGTTTGCTAGCCAGCAGACTGTCACCAATGGTGAAGGAAACTTGGTTGTCGGTGAGCTTGACGATCACCTCGCCGGTATCGCCGAGCAGGCGCTGAAGCTCCTGCACCGCTTTGGTCGGGATGATCACATCGGTTTCGTGGGAGGCTGGGAATTCTAGGTCGCTATCGACCATGGCGAGGCGGCGGCCATCGGTGGCCACCAGGGTCATTTTGCCATCATGGAAGGAGGCAAAAATGCCATTGAGGACGTAGCGGGTCTCGTCCGAGGAGATGGCATAGGCGGTTTTGCGCAATCCGTCGCGCAGCACGACTTGCGGAATGCGAAACTCCTTGGAACCTTGAAAATCAGGAAGCGGCGGAAATTCCGAGTCGCTCAAACCGATGATTTTGAAAAATGCCGGACCGCTGCGGATCGAGGCGTGGTTCTTGGCATCCACGGACACTTCGATCTCGCTGGTCGGTAATTCGCGCACAATGCTCACCAAGCGCCGTGCCGGCAGGGTCGTCGCACCTTCCTTGTCGATTTGGGCTTCTACCGAGCCGGTGATGCCCACGTCGAGGTCGGTGGTAGTAAATTGAATGCGGCCGCCCTTGGCAACGATGAGCACGTTGGAGAGGATCGGCAGGGTGGTGCGCGAACTCACAACATGCTGGACTTTTTGCAGGCCGTCGAGAAATGCTTCTTTGGAGATACGAAACTTCATTGGTGTTTACCCGTAGTGAGTTGCGAGGAAGTTCCGGCTTTCCGACCCATTTGGCAAGCATTCTTTAAGAATCCGAAATAACTTTTCCAAGATTGGCGGATTTTTTTGTGATCTCAGCGGCGCAGCAGGGACTCGATGCGGGCAAGGGTTTCCTTGAGGCCGGGGGCCTGTGCCACCTGGGCGTGAACCTTTTTACAGGCATGGATGACCGTGCCGTGATCGCGGCCGCCGAAGGCCTCGCCTATCTCCATGAGCGAGCCTTTGGTGAGGGTGCGGCTCAGGTACATCGCAACCTGGCGGGGAAAGGCAATGCTGGCGGGGCGGCGGCGGCTGGTCATGTCGGCAAGGCGCACATCGTAGTGCTCGGCCACGGCTTTTTGGATGGTATCGATGCTGATTTGGCGGCTGGCTTCCTCGCGGATGAGGTCGCGCAGCAGGTGTTCGACTTTTTCGACGGTGACGCTTTCACCGGCGAGGGAGGCGAAGGTGGCCACACGCATGAGGGCCCCTTCGAGGCGGCGGACGTTGGTGCAGATATTTTCGGCGAGGAATTGGAGGACCGTTTCATCGACGCGCACTTTCCAATCTGCGGACTTGCGTTTGAGGATGGCCATGCGCGTTTCCATCAGGGGTGGTTGCATCTCCACCGTCAGGCCGCACTCGAAGCGCGAAATGAGCCGCGGTTCGAGGCTCTTGATTTCACAGGCCGGCCGGTCGGAGGTCAGGATCACCTGATTGCGCCCGTCCAGCAGCGTGTTGAATGTGTGGAAAAATTCCTCCTGTGAGCGCTCCTTGCCAGCGAGAAATTGCACGTCGTCGATAAGCAGCACATCGCTGTGGCGGTAGCGGCGGCGGAATTTCTCAATGTCGCCCCGGCGCACCGCGTCGATGAATTCATTGGTGAAGCGCTCGCACGTCAGGTAAACGACGCGGGAACCGGGAAGGCGGCGGAGCCATTCCTGGCCAATCGCCTGCATCAGGTGTGTCTTGCCCAGCCCCGAATTTCCGTGGATGAAAAGCGGGTTGTAGCCGATGCCGCTCTTTTTGGCCACCGCCTCGCAGGCGGCATGGGCGAATTGGTTATTCGTCCCGACCACAAAACTGGCAAATGTGTGGGTGGGATTCAACCCGGCATTCTTGACGCGCTTATCCAGTGCCTCGCCTTCCAGCGATTTGGCGCTAGCCCCGGCATGCAGGTAGGACGGGACGTCGGAGGTTGGCTCGTCGGTGGCGCTCGCGCCGGCTTCATGGACGGCAGCAGCGAGGATGACTCGTACCTCGCGGACACCCTCGTAGATGCCATTGACGGCCATCGCCAATTCTGGCAAATAGTTGGTTTCTATCCAGACTTGGTGGATCTCGCCGGGGACGCTCACCGAGGCGATGCCATCTTGGTGGCCGACCCAGCGGGCGGCGCGAAACCAGCGTTGGAAGGCATCATTCCCCACCGAAGCCCGCAGTTCCGTGCAAACCGCGTCCCAGCGGTGGCTTTCGGCTGATTGGGCTACTTCGGGGGCTGAGTCGCCTGAGGTGGGTTTTGTCGTTGGTGCCATGAGCAATCGAGGAGAGGTATGAAGGTGAGGATTGTGAAGAGGGAGAGAATCGTTTGCCTAGGTTGCGAGCCCCACACGGGGTGGAGGAACTGGTGCGAGGCCAAGACTGAATGGTGTGAATGACCAAGTGAAAACTATTTTACCGGGATCTAACATAAATTGCGTCTGTGGCCCTTTCCACATGGGTTCCACAAGGGCAATTTTTTTTCTGCTTGACCCGCCAAATGCTTAGCTTCCCTGAAGGATCGAACCGGTTGGTGGGCGAGGGATTTTCGCATGCGATTGAATTCAAAGCGGATATGAATTCAAGGAGTGCTGGAATGGAATTTGTGAGTGTGGCGGATGGTGTTGTTAGGAATTCGGCGTGCCAGTGAGAGGAGGGATTTCATTCGGGAAAATGCGCTGTTTTTTAGGGGGGCACTTGAATGGTTGATTGAGATGAACCGACCCTGACTGGGCGGGCTGCATGAAGGGCGGAAATTCTCTCATCGGTGTTCTGAATCAGTGCTGGAAAGAATTGTGCATTGGCTGGTAGCGGCTAAGCTGGCTGCGCCACATGAACGCCCCGCCTCTGCTTCCAACACCGCTGCTCGGGACGGGTGTGTTTGTGGCAAGCGGGTTGCGCAAGGTTTACCACACCGGCGAGGTCGAGGTGGTGGCACTTCACGGGGTGAATGTGGCACTGGACGCGGGCGAGTTGGTTGTCTTGCTTGGGCCTTCGGGCAGCGGCAAGTCCACCCTGCTCAACATCCTTGGAGGGTTGGATTTGGCGACGTCCG
>JBAXCM010000402.1:0-4589 GCA_037141475.1 Verrucomicrobiota bacterium
AGCTTGACGTGCTTGCTGGCTGTGATCGTGTCCGCCGCCACAGTGTTCGCATCCACACCTCCATAATTCATCGCCCGCACATACCGCGTGCCGCCGGCATCCGTGACGGCGTAATCGGCGCCGTTGCAGAAGTATGCCTGGTGGATAAACGTGGCGGCCGTGTTGTTGTTGGGGATAATGAAACCGTTCGCGGCGGTGCTGGCGACCAGGTTGCCAGAGGAGTCCCGGTTGACAAAGTTGGCGACTGACCCGGCAGTGCGGGTTCCCAAAGATTGGTTGGCTCCGTTCGCCCAGGTGATCGCTTGATTTTGGCTGGCGCCGTTGGCGATCGTGAGCGTGTCGTCGCCGCCGACTTGGTTGGCGAAGGTGAGCTGGCCCAGGCTCTGGTTCTTGGCGCCGGTGGCATTGCCGCCGATGCTGTTGTCAAAGGTAAGGTTGGCCGTCGTGCCGAGGAATTGCAGCCCCTGCCCGATAGTGCTGCCGGCGGCTGGATAGGTGCTCAGCACGCCGTTGGCCCCGCCGAACACCAGGGTCCCCGCACCGATAGTAGTGCCGATTGCGTTGGCATTTGCGTTATAGGTATTGGCACCGAGCAGGGTCCACGTGCCCGTGTTCAGCTTGGTAACGGCCTGAGCAGAGTTCTCATAGATTCCAATAACGCCTTGGATTTGGCTGCCCGTCGAAGTGCCTTCCAAGGCTAGGTATGGCCTGCCGCCGTCAGTAATCGCTCCTGCGACGATCAAGTTGGCAGTCGTCGGATTCAAGACAAGCCTGTCCAGATAATTGGCTCCGTCGCTTATGTTTATGGAGCTGAAGGTGACCGAGGCGTTCGCGTCGTTGACATTGGGGTCTTTGGTGACGTTGAGCACATCCGTGCACTGGGTGGCAAACGGGTTTTTCATGGTCAACACGCCCAGGGTCTGATTGACGCCGCCGCTGACCGTCGTCCGGCCGGACTGGATGGTGAAGTAGCTGGCTGAGCCCGGCGTGAGGATATTCTCCACACCACTTACGATAGCAATAAGGCCGTTCAAGGTCACGCCGTAGCTGGTACTGAGGCCGGTAACACCACTCGCCAGATCTAGGGTGGTTCCCGGGTTCATGTTCACCGCCGCAGTGGTGGCATTGACACCCAAGGCTGTAGCATTTTTCACCAACACCGTGCCGCCCCAAATGTTGTTCACGCCAGCGTAGCTGTTCGGGCCGGAGAGCGTGAGCATGCCCGGACCGGTCTTGGTGAGGGCTGTGCCGCCGTTATTCCCGATGATCGATTCGATGGTCAGACCGTTGAAGAGGTCATACTGGTTGACGACCAGGTCCGTGCCGTTAGGAGCCTGCAAGGTGCCGCCGGTGATGGTGGAGAGGTTGTTGCCGACCGCAGGGGTGACCAGAATACCGCCGGTGGTGAGGGTGTTGGTTCCCTGCAAGGTCAGGGTTTCCGCTCCACCGGTATTGAAGCGCAGACTGTTGGCGGTGATAGCTCCGTCCAGAGTCGGGCTGGTGGTGATGTCAATGTTATTGCCGGTGTAACTGCCCGACGTGTTGGCGGCTGAAGCGGTGGTGGTATAGCCCGGAGCCGCAAGAGTGCCCGAACCGTTGGCCACCCAGTCCGCACCGCCGAACGTGGCCCAGCCGCCGAGGATGCCTCCGGTATTGGCGGTGGTGGTGGTGGTGAGGGTGCCGGTGGCACCGAAATTAGCCGTCGCATTGCCGCTGCGCGTGATGCCACCCAACTGAATGGTGTCTCCCGCCGACGCATTGACCGCCGATGCACCGGCGTTGATCGTCAAGCCGCCGGTTAGGTTCTGGTTGAAATTGTCGTTGCGGGTCAGGTTCAACATGCCGGCGTAGAGCGTGAGGGCGTTGCCGGAATTGAGCGAACCGGCACCCGTGCCGCCGCCGAGATCAACGGTGCCGGCATAGATGGTGGTCGGGCCGGTGTAGGTGTTCTGACCGGTGAGGGTCAGCTTGCCGGTGCCCTGAATTTTCATGCTGGTGCCGGAGCCCGCGAGGATGGAGCTGATGCTGTCAGAACTGTTGTTAACGGCAATGAGCCCAGTGGGGCCAAAGGTGATCTGGTTGCCGGTCAAGGCGATTGACCCTGCAGTAAAACCGAAGACGAGGTTTAGGATGCTGACGGAAGGGTTAATGGGAACTGTGCCGGCACCAAGAGGGATCGGTCGAGAGACATGGCCAAATACCATGGTATCAGCGATGGTGGTGGCGGTGTTGTTAACGCCACTGACGGTGTTAGCGCCGCCCTGGTTCGCAGTCGTGCCCCAGGCGTCTGTGCCATTGGGGGCCGCGCCGAGGCCCATGGTAGTGCCGTTGAGGTCCCAATAATAAACGGTGGCGTTCGCGGTGCCGGCCAGCAGCGGGAAGAGCAGCGCGGCGATTGCGGTGGCGAGCGGGAAGGAGAGGCGGGTGATGGGGAGGTAGCTGGGTTTCATGGGAAGATGATTCTGGATTGGTGGATGGAAGAAGTCTGAAAGTCTGAAAGTCGAAGGGAAGAGGGAGATGGCCGATTCGTAATTTTGGATGGAAGAAGAATGCACGATTTGGTGACTTCAAAAATCAGCAATCAACAATCGGCAATCATCAATCCGTTTGCGGCGTTGGAGAGGTCGGAGCGCGTGGGTTTGCACAAAAACAAGCATAACTATGCCCATCGTGCCGGGGCGCGCCATAACGGAATATTCCCCCATTTGGGGGATATTGCCCTATATCTCACCATGGATCCGTCACTATGAATCCCAATTGGAATGCATTAGAAACAGCGGTCATCTCAGTGAGGGGCCTTGGCTCAGGTCAAGCGCACCTCGTCAGCTTGGATGATGCGTTGCAAGCCAGTGGGGGTGCGCAGCAGCAATTCGCCGCCGGGACCGAGGCCTTCGATAGTCCCGTAGCAGGGGGTGCCTGCGGTGATGAGACTCACCTCGTGGCCAGTCAGCACGCAGCGCAGCCTCACGCCGTCGAGCAGTTCGTCGAAGCCAGCGGCAAGTTGCTGGCGGCGTAAGCTGAAGTGGTGCAGCACGGCGGTTAGGATCCGGGCCCGGTCCTGGGTTTGGCCAGCGGCTGCCTGCAGGGATGTGGCGAGTTGGGAGAGCTCAGGTGGAAATTGACAGCCGTTTACGTTGATGCCGATGCCGACGACCGCGAAATCGTGACCGGCTTCCACAAGGATCCCGGCGATTTTTCGGCGGCCGATCCACACGTCGTTAGGCCATTTAATGCCAACGTCTCCGGCGCAGGTTTCGGCGGCTTCCGCCACGGCGAGTCCTGCGGCCAATGCCAGTCTAGGCCACAGCGCTTTGGGTTCGGTGGGGCGCACAATGATGGAAAATGCCAGCGACTGGCCCTCGGGGGCAAACCAGTCGGCACCACGGCGGCCGCGGCCGGCGCTCTGCCGGTCTGTTAGGACGACAAGACCATCCGCAGCGCCATGTTCTGCGAGGCGGCGGGCCTCATCATTGGTGGATGGCAGGGTTTCCCTCAGCAGCAAGGTGAAGGGTGGAGGGACGGTGAATGGAGGGTGGGTGTGCAGAAGACACAAGACTACAGGACAGGAGACAGAGTACAAGACAGAAGACAAGTGGAAGAAGCGTCATTCTCAGGTCAATGGCTCGGCTCCTGTCTTGGATCGAAGCGGTCTCCTGTTTTGTCAGATTTTGTGAAAATCCAGGGCGATATCGAGGGCTGGAGCGGAGTGGGTGAGGGCACCGACGGAGATGAAATCGACGCCGGTGAGGGCGATATCGCGGACGGTGGCCAGGGAGACGCCGCCGCTGGCTTCGAGTCGAGGCGTGGGGTGTTCGCCTCGTGCGGCGACGGCGGCACGCAGTTCATCAAGGGACATGTTGTCGAGCAGAAGATGATCAACTCCTTCGAGGGTTAGAAAGGCTTGGACCTGTGTGAGGGTATCTGCCTCCAGCTCGACTTCCACCTCGGGAAGATCGGATTTGAGGTGGTGGATGGCAGCTTGCAGCCCTGGTAGACCACCTTCAGCCATCAGGTGGTTATCCTTGACCATGGCTCGGTCGTAGAGGCCGAGTCGGTGATTGGTGCCGCCACCGTGGACGACTGCCTGTTTTTCGAGCATTCGGTATGCCGGGGTGGTTTTGCGGGTGTCGAGGATATGCGCGGAGGTGTCCTTGATGAGGGCCACATAGGCGGAGGTCAGGGTGGCGACGCCGCTGAGGCGTTGGAGAAAATTCAGCGCGGTTCGCTCGGCTGTTAGGATCGGGCGGGCGGCCCCTTCGATGCGCATGAGCAGGGCACCCGCAGCCACCTGGCTGCCGTCGGGAATAAAAATTTCCACGTCGAGGGTGGGATCGACGGCAAGGAACACGCGGGCAGCGACCGCCACGCCAGAGATGACGCCGTCCCGCCGGGCGGTGACGAAGGCCCGTGCGCGGCGCTCCAGCGGGATGAAATAGAGCGACGTCACATCACCCGATCCGATGTCTTCGGCGAGGGCGAGGGAAATCAGAGGGGCAACGGGATCTTGCATGGCAAATAGCTGGCAAAAGGGCTGGCAGAATTCACACGGGCACCAAGGCCCGCACGCTGGCGGCTGATTGATGGAAGGC
>JBAXCM010000403.1:0-4576 GCA_037141475.1 Verrucomicrobiota bacterium
CCTCATCAGCATTCTTCGTGATCGACTCAAGACACTGCGCGACGCCGGCGACATCCAAGAGGCACTCCACGCCGCCAACGCCGCCGTCGAAAAAACCCAGCAAACCCTCGGTCAGGGGATCGACAGCATCGATGCGTTTGCCGATGTGCTCGAAATCCGCGGCGATATTCTCCGGGAAACGGGCAATCATGAGGCCGCTCGCGAGGACTATCGCCAGGCCATCGACCAACTAGACAACCGCCCGGACCGGCAGGACCAGATCGGCCGCCTGCACGCCGGATTAGGAGCGTCGCACGACTCACTGGGCAATCCGGCGCGTGCCGCCGAACACTGGCGCGAATCGATGGCTTGCTTTGAGCGTCACGACCCTCCCTTGCTAATGGACGTGGCGGCCCTTGCTAACAACCTCGGTTTTCTTGCAAAAGCAGCCAAGGATCTGGATGCTGCCGAGTCGTATTTTCTCAAAGCTTTGGAGATTCTCCACGAACATCTCGGCCAGGACCATGAGGAAACCGCCGCCGTTTCCAACAACCTCGGCGCGCTCTACCTAGCAGCAAAGTATCATGAGCAGGCCCGCGAAATGCACATGATGGCCCTAGAAGCCCGCCGCAAACTCTTCGGCGAGGAACACCCGGATACCGCCCAATCCCACAACAATCTCGCCCTCGCCTTGCTGGAAACCGGCGACCGCTCATGGGCCCGCCGCCATTTTGAGAAATCCCTAGCAGGCTTCGAAGCCCTCGGAGCCGATTTTGCCGACGACCTGGAAGCGGTGGCTTCGAATTATTGTGAATTCCTGCGCGAAGAAGGTGAAACTGCGCAAGCCGAGCTCATCGGTCAACGGGTGCGCTCGGTACTGGCCTCTCACCGATCCTAGAACGGGCATTTAAAGTCAACTTGCGCCACCGCCAGCGCCGCGATGCCTTCCTTGCGTCCCACAAAACCCATCAACTCGTTGGTGGTGGCCTTGATGCCCACCCGCGCCGGTTCGATTCCCAACGCCTTGCCAATATTCCATCGCATCGCATCGCGATACGGCTGAATCTTCGGGGCCTCCGCAATAAGGGTCGAATCCACATTAACAATCTCACAACCGGCTGCGGCAGCCAACTTCCGGCACTTTTCCAAAATCCTCAGCGACGACATGTCCTTGCATGCCGGATCATCAGGCGGAAAAAAATGCCCGATGTCAGGCTCACCCAGGGCTCCGAGCACCGCGTCGGCAATTGCATGACATAACACGTCCGCGTCGGAATGGCCCCCCAACCCATGAGTGTGCGGGATGGTCACACCGCCGAGCACCAGTGCACGGTTGCTTAGTAAGGGATGAACGTCGTAGCCGATGCCTGTCATATGAGGAGTTGGGGGTTGGGTCGATGGTGGATGGGAGAATGGACTTCGACGTGCACTCAGTCGAACAATTGATGATTGCCGATTGATGAACGTTGATTTCTGATGTGAGCTTGAACATGAGATTCAGCACGCACCAAGCTCACTTCAAAAATCCAAAATCGACAAGCATCAATCGTCAATCAAATCGGCTCATGAATACTTGTTAGAGAATCTCATGAATCGGCAGCTTTCCATTGGTTGCTACGATGGACCATGCGTCGGCATATCCCTCCACGGCGCTCAAATCGACCATCCCACCGGCGGTTTCCACCAGTAGCTGACCGGCTGCTATATCCCACAGCGAAATGCGCGACTCGATGTAAGCATCCAGACGGCCGCAGGCGATATAGGCCATACCGAGGGCGGCAGAGCCCATCATGCGCATCTTCCGGGCACGCAGCGAGGCCTTACGAAAACGTTCGATACCTGTGTGCAACGCCTCTTCATCCTTGCCGCAACCGACAAAGAGGATGGCCTCAGCAAAGTTAGCTCGGGTGCTGACATGGATCGGCCGACCGTTGAGCAGCGCCGGACCGCCCTTGGCGACGGTCCATGTTTCACCAACCATCGGATCATGAATCACCCCCACGACAAATTCTCCGGCCACCCGCAATGCGATGGAAACACAAAAATGCGGGATGCCATAGAAAAAGTTCACAGTGCCGTCTATCGGATCAACAATCCACTGACGCTCGGACTCCTGGTTGCCGGCAATGCCTTCCTCGCCGTACAAGGCGTCGCCGGGATGCTCGCCCAACAAGATGCCCGTGATCAGGTCCTGCGCACCACGGTCTAGCGCCAATTTGATGTCGTGATGGGTGGCTTCATCGACAACGGCATCGCTGCCGAAGTTTGCATGCAAAAGATGGCCCGCTTCAAGCGCGGCATGAGTGGCTAGTTCGAGGTCGGTCATGGGAGCGCAGGATAAGATGCAAGACTGCAAGACACAAGCCCCGAGTCCCAGAACGCAAGTCATTATCGACGGATCACACACCCATTCATTTTGACGGCTTCCCGCCGTCGGATGTCCCTGCTTGTTCGCCATTTTTCTTGTGTCTTTGATGCATCTCTAGAATAGCGGTGGCGAGGTGATGGGCGAGGGTATGTTTGGAGGCAGGGGGCAGGGCCTCGTTGTATTCCGGATAGACGAGGAGCACCTCGTTGTGATCGGAACCGAACCCGATGCCGGGTTTGGAAACGTCATTGGCGACAATGAGGTCGCAGTGTTTGCGGACGAGTTTATCGCGGGCGTTCGCTTCAAGGTTTTGGGTTTCAGCGGCAAAGCCAACCAGCGTGCCGGTGAAGCCAAACTCGCCGCGCGCCGACCCCAGAATGTCTGGCGTTCGGACCAACTCAAGAGTGAGCGTGGCAGCGGCCTTCTTGATCTTGTGGGCGGCCACGCTTGCCGGTGTGTAATCGGCCACCGCCGCAGCAAATACCGCGATGTCTATGCCCCCGAGGCTCTGTGCCACCGCAGAATGCATCTCCGCAGCCGTTTCCACCGGAATAAAGTCCATCCCGCCGGGCACATCCAACTCGGTCGGCCCGGAAATAAGCAGCACCGAATGACCTGCCCCAACAAATGCATGAGCCAGTGCGTAACCCATTTTCCCGGACGAGCGATTTGTCAGGTAACGCAATGGATCGAGCGGCTCACGAGTCGGCCCGGCTGTAATGAGGACATGCACGCGGCGAGTGTGCGCTTCATTGCACCGCTGGCAAGTGGCAAGTCACGGGATCTTGTGTCACCTCCCACAAGCGCACCCGCAGCGCCTCGGCGGCCGCACGGGCTTCCGCGTCCTTCTTGCTCTTGCCCCTGCCCGTGGCCAATACCAAACCTCGCCACGACACCTCGGCCAAAAATACCCGGCGATGATCCGGGCCGCTCTCCCCGACAATCCGATAACTCGGTGCCTGCGGATGGAGTGCCTGCAAGCGCTCCTGCAATTCCCCCTTGGGATTGAGTTCCTCAGGACTGGCAGCCATCCCACCAATCTCCGACTCGAACAAGCGCAGCACCAGATCACGCGCCACCTTGCGCCCGGCATCCAGATAGACCGCCCCAATCAGCGCTTCAAAAGCATCAGCCAACGTCGAGGGTCGGCGCCGCCCGCCACTGGACTCTTCGCCCTTGCCCAGCAACACGTAAGTGCCCAGGTCAATGGCCATGGCAAAACGGGCCAGCGCCCGCCGCGAAACCACCCGCGCCCGCAATTTCGTCAAACGTCCCTCAGGAAAATCCGGGAACATCCGATACAATTCTTCAGTGACGATCAATTGCAGAATCGCATCACCGAGAAATTCCAAGCGCTGGTTGTCAAAGTGCGGGCTGGTGGACTCATAAGCCAAGCTTGGGTGCGTCAATGCCTCTGCCAAAAGCAGGGAATTGCGGAATTTGTAGTGGATCCGTTTCTCGAGGGACTGCATCGGCTCTGGAATTATCTGACCTCCTTCCTCTTCCGGATCGTTTGGCGAACCCGAGGAGAAAGATGGGGTGGACGACGGGACTCGAACCCGCGACAACCGGAATCACAATCCGGGGCTCTACCAACTGAGCTACGACCACCATTTCATGGGGCGACGCGCAACTTAGGCGACCAGTCGCCACTTGGGAAGGAAAAAATTCGTTCACGGCCCAAGAAACATCAAACTCAGTGTTCGAGCTCTATATCGCCGCTTGGTCGAGCAAGAGCAATTCCCTGAAATTGCCTCAAGAGCAGGAGCCGCGCACAAATTTGGGTCGCTTTGTAGCAGTGTGTCTATGACCGCCGATGTGCATGAAGCGCCGATGAAGCCTCCGCCTCGACAAGGGACACCTCATAGCCCATCGGCGGTCACAGACACGCGGATGCTCGTAAAGTGCCACAACCTAGGCATGCTAACACCGGCGCTCTTGGCTCTTGGCCTGGCTCTTGGCTTGGCTCTTGGCTTGGCTCAGGGCTCAGGGCTCAGGGCTCACGGTTTGGCGGGAGGCGGCTCGCGGTAGTCGGGAAAGACCATCACCCGCGGCGTGCGCACACCATTCTCGGCATTGATAAAAACCACACTACGGCTGCGCGGATCATGGCGCCAGCGGGTTTCGCAGAGTGGATAAAGGTGTTCATTGTCGGGAATTCGGAAAGTCAGATTCACCGGATAGTCCAAATTCCCCTTGGCCGGCGCTTCCATTGTCACCCGCGAATTC
>JBAXCM010000404.1:0-4571 GCA_037141475.1 Verrucomicrobiota bacterium
CGCCGAAGCCCACTGTGGTGGAGTTGGCCCAGCTCGCCGTGGCCGATGCAAAAAAATATCCAGACTTCAAAGGCAACGTCAAAACCACGGATGCCCGTCCGTTCTGGCGCGATGCCTCGATTTCCCCCAGCAACTTCGGCTACCACTGGAACCACAACGGTGAGAGCGAGTATCTCAATGGCAAGGCCATGGGCGAAAAGATGGTGGAGATGCTCGCTCCTTGATGTCACCCTGCACCCAACGAACCGTTGAACCCCACTTTGATGAACCCTTGCATCACCCTCAAATCGCTGACATCCTTCGTAGCTGCCGTGTTGCTGACACTTCCCGCCAGCGTCTCCGCCGCAAAGCCGAAGGGCCCCGTGACCAACCCGGATTTCACCAAGGGAGAATCCATTCCGGAGGGTTTCAAGCACGATTGGAATCTCGGCGCCACGGGTGCCCGCGGCTGGATTTTTTCCAACAAGTTTGCCACAACCGATGCGCGCCAAATCAAAATCACCAAGGTCGCCAAGGGGTCTCCCGCCGATGGCGTACTCGTGGTGGACGACGTGATTCTTGGCGTCGGTGGAAAGCTGTTTTCCTATGATCCCCGCACGGAGTTTGGCAAGGCGCTCATCGTCGCAGAGTCCGAAGCTGGCGGAGGCAAATTGGTGGTGACCTGCTGGCGCGGCGGCCGCACGCAGCAGGTGACTGTCAAGTTGCCGGTCCTCGGCACTTACGGTACCACCGCCCCGTTCGCTTGCCCGAAATCAAAGCGCATCTTCGATCAGGGCTGCGCGATGCTGGCCAAACGCGTCGCAGATCCGTCCTATCATCCCGACGCGATCATCCGTTCATTGAATGCGCTCGCGCTGCTGGCCAGCGGCAAGCCGGAGTATCGTTCCATTGTGAGTAAGGAAGCGCAGTGGGCAGCCGGCTTTTCGGCCGAGAGCATGGCAACCTGGTATTACGGCTACGTCACTCTGTTCCTAGCCGAATACAAACTGGCCACCGGTGATGACTCGGTAATGCCCGGCTTAAAGCGGCTCGCCCTAGAGGCGGCCAACGGGCAAAGCATGGTCGGCTCTTGGGGGCACAAGTTTGCCCGACCCGACGGCCGCCTGAGCGGCTACGGGATGATGAATTCTCCGGGCGTGCCCTTGACGATCTCGCTCGTGATGGCGCGCGCCGCCGGAGTCAACGATCCCAAGGTTTCCGTTGCCATCGAGCGCAGTGCTCGCTTGTTGAGATTTTATATCGGCAAAGGATGCGTGCCCTACGGCGATCACGGGCCGTGGATGCAGACCCACGACGACAACGGCAAGTGCGGGATGGCCGCCGTGTTGTTCAACTTGTTGGATGAACCCGCTGGTGCCGGGTTCTTTGCGCGGATGAGCCTTTCCTCGCACGGCGGTGAGCGGGATTGCGGCCACACGGGAAATTATTTCAACATCCTTTGGGCCATGCCCGGCGTCGCGCTGTCCGGTCCGCAGGCCACGGGCGCTTGGATGAAGGAATTCGGCGAATGGTATTACGACCTATCCCGCCAGTGGGATGGCGGGTTTGATCATTTGGGGCCGCCGGAGCCGGATAATGACAGTTATACCGGCTGGGACGCCACCGGTGCCTGCCTGCTGGCTTACGCGGTGCCGTTGAAAAGTCTCTGGCTCACCGGCAAGCGGCCCGGCAAGGTCCCGCAGATTGCCGCCGCCGCCGCGGAGCAATTCATCCGCACCAGTCGCGGCTGGACGCAGGGGGATCTCTACAGTCTCTACGACAAATTGAGTGATGACGAGCTGCTGGCCGATCTCGACAGCTGGTCGCCGATCGTGCGCGATCGTGCCGGAATCGCACTCGGCCGTCGCAAAGAAGCTCCGATGCCCCGCGTGCTGGCGTTGCTCGACGCTTCGTCCCTCGATGCACGCCTCGGAGCATGCCAAGCGCTCGCCCAGCTCAAGGGCCGCGCGGCATCCGCCGTGCCGGCGCTGCGCAAGATGCTGCACACCGATGACCTCTGGCTGCGCATCAAGGCCGCCGAAGCCCTGGCGGCGATCGGCAAGCCCGCGATGGTAGCCGTCCCCGAGATGCTCGATTTGCTGGCCCGGTTCGACACGCAAAAAGACCCGCGTGGCATGCAGCAGCGTTTTTTCACCGCTGCCCTGTTCGATTCCCGCGAAGGGCTGCTTGGCCGCTCGCTGGAAGACGTGGACCGGCAGCAACTTTACCAGGCCGTGCGGGCCGGATTGAAAAACGAGGACGGTTGGGCGCGGAGTCAATTCGGGTCCGTTTACCGCAACCTCTCCGCCGACGAAATCAAACCTTTGTTGCCCGTCATCCTGCAAGCGGCGGCTGAGCCCGCCCCGAGCGGGGAAATGTTTGCCGACGGAATCCGCGTCGAAGGGCTTCGCGTCCTGGCCAAGCACCACGTCGAGGAAGGGATTCGCGCCTGCGTCGATTACATCCGCAGCCAGAATCCATGGGCCAGTGAGCACCGCACGGCTGAATTGACGAAGATACTGGTCGGCTACGGCGCCCACGCCCAGAGCGTCGCTCCCGACCTTGAGCGCATCGCCGCCGACTTCGCTCGTGGTGAGCGGGATTTTCCGAAGGACCTCAGCGTCCAAAAGGCCGAGAACATCCGCGAGGCGATCCGCCAAATCCAAGCCTCCAACGACCGCCCCGAACTCATCCATATCGAATGACTCGCTTCACAACCGGTATCCAAATGCCTGGTTCGCTGAGCGGGGTTTGGTCTTCCTGATCACGATCACCCACGACTCAGCCGCGAGTCCCACGAAGTGAAAGGCGCAAGCCAGACATGAGGGCACTCATCGACTGGGGAGCCGGATGCGGGAAATCCGCCTGTCCAGCTCTGAGGAGGAGTGGGGCAGTAATGCTCCTCTCCTACTATCCGATTGCAATTTTTTCGAGCCCATTGAAGGGCAGGTTCTGATTCTTATCCCTTACGGGTTATTCCAAGGATGGCCAGACGGTTTTGGCGAGTTTTTGCTCTTCCAAATTTTGGTATGACCCGTAAAAGTCGCTGTTGCAGTCCATCCACAGGGTGAGCCGATGCATGTCATCCTTGCTCAGATGGAGGTCGTGATGACCCTTGACAAGCATTTGATATAACTTGCTGCGGCGGGCGCCGATTTGGCCGGGCTTGCTGTCCGGCTCGCCGTCAAACACCGCGTTGTCCCAGAAAAACGTGAAGCTGCGCAATGAATTGTAGGATGGGTAAAACTCGCCGCTGGCCGGGTTGGTGCCGCGGGATAAATCCGGGCACTTCTTGCCCTCGGCACTCTGCTTGGTGTGGCATCCCACACAATTTTTATCCAAGACGGGTTGGACGAGAATAGGGAAGCTGAAGGGCTTGGAACCATCGACGTCCGGCTGAATGGCGGACGGCTGGCGGTGCAGCGCGGTGGCTTGGCTGTTGCCGGACCCATAGCCGCTGGTGGGTGAGTTATGGCAACCCAGACAGGTGAGTGTTTCACCGGGGTGCACATAGGTGGCACTGCGCATCGACTGGACGGCCACACCATCGGCCGCCAACGCTTGGAAATAGACTGGCTTATCGACCGGCAGTTTGAAATACGCGCTGCCATCCGGTTCGACGGGCACGGTGCCCAGGACCATGCGGGCGCTCTTCTGATCGCCGAAACCAATCCGCGGGCTATTGGCGATCGGGGTGGTTTTGGGCAGCAACTGGATGATGCGCAAGGCGGTGATTTTCGGTTGTTCGGTCATCGGATAGATGCTGTTGTAAACATTCATCACGCCGACGGTGCCGAAGTCTGGGATGGTCTTGGGATCCGGTGCCACAAACTTTGCGCCGGGGGCCAGTGG
This sequence comes from Verrucomicrobiota bacterium, assembly GCA_037141475.1. GTDB lineage: Bacteria > Verrucomicrobiota > Verrucomicrobiia > Verrucomicrobiales > Akkermansiaceae > Luteolibacter. Next base: position 3,832 of record JBAXCM010000404.1, read on the forward strand.
CTTGCCAACGGCCGTGAGATGGGGGATGACCGGAGGCAGCGGGCGCGGCTTGACCGGGATCGGGTCGAGGCAGGAGATTTCGTCGTCGCGGTATAACAATTCCTTGTTGCCGAATGCGTCCATCAGATAGATGCCATAATTGTTAGCGGTGCCGGCGTCCGAGCGGCTGTCCTTGTCATAGACGCAGAGGTAGAAATGTTCGCTGAGCGGATAGGGGGCTGCATAGTTGGCAGGTGGCCCGTGGGTGCCGATCTCAGCCTCGGGAAACCCCTGCTCGGGTGTCATGCGCTTGACCGGAGCCATGGCGTTGTCATCAGGCATGAGGGGATCGACCATGATGATCGAGCCGTAGGCCTGGCCGTGATGACAGGCGGCGGTGCCCATGTATTTGTGAGATCCGGGGATGGACCGCATGGAAATCTCGAACTGGGGTCGGGCGCCCATGTTCGGAGAGAAGTTGCCGTGGATGGCCCGTGGGTCGCGGCCGTCGGGGGTGGTGGTCCATGCGTGATGGGCCTGGCTGAAGCCGCGGTCCACATAGTCCCAGCGGGTATAGACGACCATGCCATCATTGTTGACGCTGGGTTGCCACTCGTTGGTTTCGTGGGGGCTGAGGGTGACGATATCGGAGCCGTCCGGGTTCATGGAATGGAGGGTGAAGCTGGGGACGGGGCGGCCATGGCAGCGGCCGAAGCCGCCGCGGCGCTCTGAGATGAAGATGATTCTGCCGCTGGGCAGGT
>JBAXCM010000405.1:0-4566 GCA_037141475.1 Verrucomicrobiota bacterium
TTCCGGCGAAAGCGCCAAGAAGAATCCCCATGGTTTACTAGATACGTAGTAGTTAGCGCGTGACTGGCGCACGAGAGGCAATGAGCTGGACTTTAGAATTGGCTGACATTGTCCTTGGTGACGAGGCGGTAAGGGATGAACGATTGTTTGTCACAGGGCTGGTGCGTGGCGAGTTTGACGGCGTTATCCACCGCACTGGCGCCCTGCTGACGTGCGTCCTGAAAGACGGTTGCGTCGAGTCGTCCGTCCTTCACCGCCTGCAGTGCGTCGGCAATGGCATCGACGCCTACGAGCACGACCTTGTCCTTCAGCTTTGCCCGCTCGAGCGCCAATAGCGCGCCCATGGCCATTTCATCGTTCTGGGCGAACACGGCCTGGATATCCTGGCCATGGGCTTGGATCCAGTTTTCCATCAGGCTCATCGCCTTGGCCCGGTCCCACTCCGCAGTCTGGGCGGCGAGCAGCTTCAGTCCGGGGTGCTCAGCGAGGATCGCTCTTGCACCATCGGCGCGCTTGATTTGGGCGGCCTGGCCCATGACGCCCTCGATCATGAGGATATTGCCTTTGCCGTTGAGGTGCTTGGCGATGCACTCCATTGCCAGGCGGCCGGACTCTTCGTCTCGGGACCCGACAAAGGCGGTGGGTACCGATTGGGTCTCTGAATTCATGTTGACAATCGGTATGCCAGCGGCCACAGCCTTGTCCACGGCGGGCGAACTCGCTGCCACCTCGCAGGGATTCAAAATAATCGCGTCAACGTGTTGCGCGATGAACGACTCTACCTGTTGAACCTGGCGCTCAGCGCTTCCTTGAGCGTCGTTGACGAGCAACTTCACCCCAAGCTCGTCGGCCTTCGCTTGCATCGCCTGGTTGAGCATAACGATAAATTCGTTAGACACATTGAGCAGCGACACACCGATGGTGATGGAAGGAGCCCCGCCGCCCGCTGATTTCTGGCGGCCACAGCCGCAAAGTGCGGCAACGATAAGCAATGCGATGATACGTTTCATGATTTGTTTTGCTTTTGATCCAGCCATACGGCGCCGACGATGATAACGCCTTTCACGATAGACTGATAGTATGATGTTACATTGAGCAGGTCAAGACCGTTATTGATGACTCCGATGAGCAGCGCTCCAAGGATGGTGCCGCCGATGCTGCCAACCCCACCGGACAGGCTGGTGCCGCCAATGACCACGGCGGCGATTGCATCGAGTTCGTAGCCGACGCCCGCGTTGGGCTGGCCGGTGGTGATGCGTGCGGCCAGGACCACGCCGGCCACGCCGGCGAGCGCGCCGCAAGTGGCATAACTGAACATTTTGACCGCGGCGACGTTGATGCCTGAGGCGGTGGCAGCGATCTCGTTACCACCCACAGCATATATATATCTTCCAAGCCGAAGGTTTTGCAAGAACACGGCTGACAGGCAGGCGATGGCGGCAAGCACAATAACCGGGATAGGGACTCCTGCGAGATCCCCTCCGAGGTGGGTGAACTCTAGGCTCAAATTCGATACAGGCCGTCCACTGCTGAGCACCAGCGCGAGGCCGCGTGCCACAGTCATCATTCCGAGGGTGGCGATAAAGGGTGCCACTTTGCCGCGGGTGACGACCCATCCGTTAACCGCGCCGCCGAAGGTTCCCGTCAGCACCCCCAGCAATACCGGCAACGCCAGGACATGCTGGTTAGGATGTGCCAGACTGGCCGCAACCACCCCGCTCACCGCCACCAACGAGCCGAGCGACAAATCCACCCCGCCGGTGAGTATCACATAAGTGACTCCGACGGCGAGAATACCATTGATGGATATCTGTCGCATCACATTGAGCAGATTCGGAATAGTTAGAAATCCAGGCTTGGCGAGCGATAGGGCGAGACTGATGAGCACCAGCGCGATGGCAAGCCCCCATGATTTGAGAGATGAAGGACGCATGATTTGTCAGGCCGGCATGGCGAATTTGAGAATTTCCTGGGGTGACGTCAGACGGGTATCGAAACGCGCGCTGATTTGCCCTTGACGCATGACAAGCAAGCGGTCGCTCAGCAGCAGCAATTCCGGCAGTTCTGATGACACCAAGAGAACAGCGGTACCGGCGGTTGCCAAGCGGTTGATCAAACCGTATATCTCGGTCTTCGCACCGATGTCGATGCCACGGGTGGGCTCGTCGAGAATGAGAATGTCGGGGTTGCTAAGCAACGCCTTGGCCAGCACGACCTTTTGTTGGTTGCCACCGCTCAGGTGCATGACCCGCTGGTGGCGGCCTGCGACCTTGATGGCAAACGAGTGGATTTGGGCGTCGGCGAGGGCCGCTTCGCGCTGCTGGTTGATCCAGCGTTGGTGGAGGCTTGAGAGCGTTAGATTATGTTGGACGGACATCTGGGGTACCAATCCGAAGAGCTTGCGATCCTCACTAACCAAGGCGATGCCTGCGGCGAGGGCGGCGGCTGGAGAAGTGATAGTTAGGTGACGGCCACGGATGCGGATTTCGCCGGAAGCGGCGGGAGCCAAGCCATAGATAGCACTAACCAACTCGGTGCGGCCAGCGCCCATGAGGCCGGCGAGGCCGAGGATTTCGCCGTGGTGCAGTGTGAAACTGATATCACGAAACTTACCTGGCAGCGTCAATCGATGGACTTCGAGGGCGGGTTCACGATGACAGCCGCTGCGTGCAGTCGCCGGTGGGGCGAGGTTACGTCCGACCATCAAGCTGATGAGTTGGCGCTCATCGAGTTCGCGAGCTGGGCGAGTGGCGATGTGATGGCCGTCGCGCAAGACCGTGATGGTATCGGCGATGCGGAAGATTTCATCCATTTTGTGAGATATATAAATCACAGTGGCGCCACGTTGTTTGAGGTCGCGGATGAGGGTAAATAGCGCATCGACCTCGCGCTGCGAGATGGCGGATGTCGGCTCGTCCATCATGATCAGACCTGCGTCATAGGCGAGCGCCTTGGCAATTTCCACAGTCTGCATCTCGGCGACGCTGAGATCCTTCATCTTGCGGCCGGGTGCCAGCGGGCTGCCGAGGCGAGCGAGCACCCGCGTGGCCTCCCGGGCGAGGGCCGGGCGATCGATCCAACCCGGGAACCAGCGAGTGGGCTCGCGGCCCATGGTAATATTTTCGGCGACGGACAGGTTGCGGAAGGGCAGCAATTCCTGATGGATCATCGCGATGCCGCGCTTGAGGGCATCGTGGGGGTTTTTGATACGCCACGGCTGGCCTTTGAAGAGAATCTCGCCGGAATCGGCGGCATGCAAGCCGACGAGGATCTTCATCAGGGTGGATTTGCCAGCACCATTTTCACCCATCATGGCATGGACGGTGCCTGCCTGGACATCTAGCGACACATTGGTGAGAACCTGAGCGCCTGGGAAGGACTTGCAGAGGTTGCGCACTTGGAGGATGGGGCGGCCAGACATCGGACAGCGGCAAAGGCGATGATTAGACGGCGCAGGGGTAGTGGGCGAGAGCTTTCACCAGTAGAAGTTGGCGCGAGGAGCGGCTTGCCGACAAAGAGCCACCAAGGGGTGGCTCACCGAATATAGCCTGTGGCTTGGCTGGCGGAATCATTCCGGGGGACGCACCCCAGCGCACTACAGCGGGCGGACTTTGATGTTACGGAAAGAGACCGAACCATGATCGCCCTGCAGTGCGAGGTAGCCTTTGGCAGCCTTTGCAAACAAGGGCATCGAAGCGAATTTACTTTTCGCCACGCGCTCCTTGAAATCGTCGCTCCCCATCACGTACTCAAAGTATTTCACTCCGTTGATTTCGTGAATGCACTTCTCAGGGGTCACCACGAGGCGGACGTGATTCCACTCACCGGCAGGCTTGGTGGCGTCGAGGATCTTGCCGGTCTTTGGATCCACCGGTGGCTGATAGAGGGCATAGAGCCAGCCGCAGCGTTGCGGGTCGGCGGCTTTGGCATTGTCTTCGAGTTGGAATTCCGGGCCTGTTGCCCAAACTGCGCCACCCTCATCGGTCACATGAAACATGATGCCGCTGTTACCTCCTTCTGAAAGGTTATAATCGATATTGAGCTCGAAGGCCCCGAACTGTTCGGTGGTCACGATGTCGCCGGCATTGTGGGGGTCGGCGCAAACCAACAAGCCATCCTTGACCTGCCAGCCCGGGCGAACGTCGTCCTTTTTAAAATTGTGCCAACCGGTGAGGGATTTGCCGTCGAAGAGCAATTTCCAGCCGGCGGATTTTTCGGCGGCGGTGAGGGTGTTGACATTCGCGTCGTCAGGAGCGGCAAAGCCAAGTGTCGGAACGAGGGCCAAGGCAAACAGGAAGGATCGGGTTGTTGTCATTGCAAGGAAAAATTACAGGCACGCCCGCCATGTAGCAAGCTGGAAAAATCCGCCCCGCGGCTTGGTGGCAGTCTGGCGGGGTTAGGGATTCGCCTTGAAGTATTTGAGGATGGCGGCGGTGAGGCCGGGGATATCGTGCTTGGCAGCCTCGAAGGCGGGAGGCATGGCGTGTTTTCGCAGGGCCTCGGTAGTGACTGGGCCGATGCTTGCGGCGACACATCCTTGCGGCCAAGCGAGCCCGAGGTTGAAGA
>JBAXCM010000406.1:0-4536 GCA_037141475.1 Verrucomicrobiota bacterium
CCCCAAGCGCCACCACGCCAACAGCGCAGACCACCCAGAGTGCCCCAGCCATCGACTTAGCGAGACTCACACCAGCTCAGCTGCCGACCCAAGTCACCCTTAAAATTGCCACCGAAGTAGGTGACGCCACCGGCTTGAAAATGAAAATCGACCCCGGCAGCCGCCTCACATTGGTCCGTGTTGAAGGCGATCAAGTGGTGGTTAGCCCGGGCTCCAGTCCGTTTGAAGGCCGGGTGCCGGTGAGTGGTACCGACCTGATGGACCAACTCTCGGCCAATCCTCAACTGGCACCATCAGCTCAGGTCCCGGCTGGCCAAGCCGCTCCGCAGCCCGGCACCGCAATTGAGCCAAATGTGACGCCGCCCCAAGCTGGCACGAGTTCGGTTCCTGGGGCCGTGCCGTCGTCGGGGATTCCGGCAGACGCTGTGGAGGTGATGAAATCGCACCTGCGCAGTGGAGCCATCAAGGAATTCACTTTCGAGCAAGTTCAGGAGTGGAAAGCCGAGCCCGATGAGGTGATCAATGCCGAAACCTATCAGACCGGTCTGGTTCGCTATAATACCCAGGAAAACATTTTCGGGGTAAAGACGATTGAGGCCAAGGCCCTTATGCAAGGGGGCAGGGTCGTACGCTGGATCTGGCCCAAGAATCCCAGTGCAGAGATCAAGTAGGCTTGTACAAAACAAAGTGGATTCAAGACCCGACTGACGCCTATTCTTGGGTTGCAGGCTGGGACGGATGCTTGTCATGCAAGCGCTGCCAGTAATCCTTCCAATATTCGTCATAGTAGTCTTGGGCCGCTTTCTCAATGTGCTCCAGCTTGACAACCGTGGGGGCGCTGGCGGGATCGTACCCGGCCAGGTGCCCGCTGCCGGCCCGCTCGCGAGGTGACACAAAGCGCCAAGAGCCGTCACCCAACACATCTGCGATAAGAGTGGCCAATTGCGGATCGTAGGTCTTGAACGCAGCACGGGTGTGGATGTGATTGTGGTCGTGGTCCATCGTCCGATTGGTATCGTACCAATCCTGCACGCCCTCGGCCCAGTACTCTGCGGCATTCGTACCAGCATAACATTGCTTCGGCCCGCCAAACACAATGAGAACCTTGTCATCGCCGCAGACCTTCACGTCCGCTTGGCAAGGTTTTCCATTCACCAAGATATCTCCGCCATCGAGACATTGACGGAGAAAACCGGAGGATTGTGCCGGGAATGACTTCACCAGCGCGTCTAACAAGCTAACCGGCGTCTTGCCCGTTACCCGACGAAATCTCTGCGCCGCATAGCCGTCGTTATATAACCCGGCTTCCTTCGCGTGCTTGAAGGCCGCGGCGAGCCGCTTTTGCAACTCGTCATCAAAGCCCGCTCCGTCTATCACATGGCCGAATTCATGCACTAAAATACTCTCCAGCTGCATGCCGCCCTCATATTCCATGACGTCCTCCTCGGAGAACAGGACGGTGAGCCGATCGTTAGGCGAACTGAGTGAACCGCGATTGCGCCAGTTGTAGAAATCGAGGTCCTTGCCCGTTTTGTCGGACCGGTATTGGGGCAAATCAGACACCAATTCAGAATGGCCCACCAGCACACACAGCACCTTGTGATCACGGATGCGCTGTGCAATGGCCGGCTTGACGTCGCTCATGATCTTGTCAAACAGATAGGCAGCCTCCTGATGGACAAGGTCGGGTACTTTCTCAGAAGTGGCGATGAGGATATTTTGAACGAGTGTGCCTTTCTTATAAAAGGTGGTGTCCAGTTTGTATTCCGCTGCCTGTTCGGCGGTCACGGGCATGACATGGAATGGGGATTGGGCGGCAATTGTGGAGGCGGTGGCCAGCGACAAGAGGCTGCACAGGGAGAGGATCGCAAGACGGGGTGGGTTGAGGACAGGCATGATAGAAACAGGGTGGACGAATTCGAGAGCCGGAAGAGTTTGTGCCCACAGGCTGGCGTTGTCCAGCATCGCTACGCGCAAACTTGTGCCGAACTTCCGCCTATCGGTCTTTTGCGAACAGTGCTTGAAAGATAGCCGCAGCATAGCCAGTATCGGCCGACTCTCCGGCCTGTGGACCCACTTGGCCACTCCCGCCACTCCCTTGTCATATCCGCAAAACCACCCACGAAATAACCGCCCTCATGACTGCCATCAGCACCTCCACCCTCAAGTCCCTATTCGCCGCGACGCTGCTATGCTCCATGGCCACCCCGCTGTGCGCCGCGGCCCCGAATGCCAAAGATCTGGACGCCGCGATCAAATCCGGCGATTTTACCGGATATTTGACCAACCTTGACGCATTTCTCAAACCGTCCGGCACTCTGGCAGAAGCCCCTCTGTTGGCCATGCTCAAGGATCCGGCATTTCTCGCAGCCTTGGACCAACGGCAATTCATCGCCAAAACCGGGGCCGACAAGCTGGCAGCTTTTGCCAAGGCCGATGCCGCCAACCCGGCATTCCTGAGCTGGCTGATGAATAACACCCAGGCGCTAGATTTGTATTTGGAAGGGGTTGTGCCCATCGGCCTGGCTGCCAGGGAAGATAATAGTTATGGTCTGTCCACCGCCCCATTGGAAATTTGGAAAAAAATCCTCGCAGCCGACCCTGAGGCCAAGGACGGCCTGAATTTGAAAATCGCCATTGCCACCGCCATTCTCCCGCCCGGCAGCGTCAATATCGGTGCCGGAGGTGCCAAGACTCCTGCCGAACCCGTGTCACGCTATCAACATTACAAGACGGCCCACAACAACAAGGAATTGTTTCCCAGCTTCGACAACCTCACCGTCTGGGAACTCACCAAAGTCGTCTGCTCCGGTGCATCTAACGAAGATCTGGCTTGGGGCCGAAAAATGATCAACACCTGGCGGCCCGACCTGCGAAAAAACGAATTGGTGGTCAATTCCACCAGCGAGGTATGGCGGCGCAATTCACCCATCGACTTCAATGGCTCTTTCAAGAACGTGCTGGCGGGTGGCGGCAAATGCGGCCCGCGCTCGTCGTGGTCGGTGTTCATTTGTCAGGCTTTCGGAATTCCAGCCATCGGCGTCGGTCAACCCGCTCACGCCTGCGTCGCCTATAAAACTGCCTATCCAATGACCGAACCCCAACCCGGCAGCGCTTGGAAAGTCGGCTACGGCCGTGGCTGGCAGGTGTCTCACCTCGAAGGCATGGGCGGGCTCGATTTCATGGCTGCGGTGCAGGACCGCGAACACAGCGCCGAATTCTCCCAAGTGGAACACCTGCGCTGGCTGGCAGCCGCCCTAAGTGCCCCAGCGAAAACCTCCGTCATGGATTTCGCCCACAAAATCCAAAAATCCCTCAGTTCCATCAAGACAGACACCACCGCTTCCCTTAAACCGGAAGAAGCCGAAAAGGAAGTAACGGCGGCGGTCAAGGCGGCCACAGCTGCTGCAGCCCAAGCACCCGTGAAGCTCACTGCAGGGGCCACTCGGATTCAGGCAGCGGCCTTTTGCAAGATGGCAGGTGCCAATGTGTTTGATTGTTTTACTGGCGGCAAACAGCTCAATTTCGGCAAAAGCTTGGATAACAGCTGGGTCGAATATGCCCTCGATGTGCCAGCAGCCGGCAGCTACATCGTGACGATGAAAGCCGCCGCCGCCAACGTTGAACAGGTTCTCAATCTCAAAGTTGGGGAGGGCGAAGCTGTCACCGTCAAGGTGCCGTGGAGCACTGGCCTGTGGGACGAAACTCCGGCTGCGGAACTGAAGTTGGAAAAGGGTCTGCAGACATTGCGCTTGTCAGCTCCAAACCAACGCGCCGTGTCCATCGAGTATTTGGAACTCAAACCCAAGGGTTAAGCCCTGAATTCTAAAACACCCGCCTCACTCCCGCCGGTCGGTCGCTCGGCTCGGCGGGGCCGTTAGGGGCGGTGGCAGCGGGCCCGTGCCTGTGTCACCGAGGGCCGCTTGGCTGCGGATCGCTGAGGCAATAGCGAGGGTCAGGCACTGGCGGTAGGCGGGTTTGCTCAGGAGGCGGGCTTCGGCGGTGTTGCTGAGGTAGCCACCTTCCACCAGCACGCAGGGGATTTCCGGGTTGCGGGTCAGGCGCAGACGGCGACGCACCAACCCGCGGTTGGTCATCGGCCCGGGCCACATTTGGGTCAGAGCACGTTGGAGGCGCTGGGCGAGGCCGTGGCTATCGACCCGCCAAAAGTACGTTTCCGGCCCCCGCAAATACCCTGGGCCACTGTTAAAATGAATACTCACGAGCACGGCATCATCCTGACGATTGGCTCGGGCCACCCGCTCGTCGAGTTCTACAAAGGTATCGTCGCTGCGCATCAGAATCACATGAAAATCCCGGCCCAACTCCGTCTGAAGCCGCTTCACCACGTCCAAAGTGAGGTTCTTTTCCAGCAGCCCGGTGGATTTGCTCGGCGCACCGGAATCCTTGCCGCCATGCCCCGCATCTAATACAATCGTCTTAAACCCTCGAGGCCCCGCTCGGTGCCCCCCGTAATCGCGGCCCACCCCTGCCACTGCCGGCCTCTCCCCAGGCCTCTCCCGCCCCACCTCACCC